>CBFDBV010000021.1:0-22148 GCA_965603135.1 uncultured bacterium | reverse complement strand
GGATGGGGCCCCTCGCAACCCTTCGGGTTGCGTCTCCCCATTCGGCCCCTCCATCTGCGGACAATTTGGGTACGCACCCGCCTGCGGTTCCCTGAACGAAGCCGCGCAACGGAGGTTCTACTATGAAGATCGGTCATCGCGCAATCAACCTGGGCCTTCCGATGACGGAGGCGATCAGGAAGGCGGCCGAGCTGGGCTTCGACGGCATCACGCTGATGGTCCGCGAGAACTGGGTCGAGTTCGACAAGGTGGCCGAGGACGGCGGCAAGGAGATCTGGGACCAGGTCAACGGCCACGGGCTGGAGATCAGCGCCCTGACCGGCGGCTTCGGGAGCTTCTCGGACCCGGAGAAGGGCGATGCTGCCAGGGATCGGGCGAAGATGTGCGTCGAGTCGGCCGCGGCGATGGGCATACACTTGCTCACCAGCCACATCGGCGCCGTCCCGGAGGACCTCGAGGGCGACCAGGCCAGGGCGATGAGGGACAGGATGGCGGAGGTCTGCCAGCTTGCGGCGCAGAGGGAGGTGGTCATCGGGGTCGAGACCGGCCCGGAGGAGGCGTGGTTGCTGCGCGACTTCATCGGGGCCCTCGGCTCGGAGCAACTGAAGGTCAACTACGATCCCGCCAACCTGCTGATGCTCGGCTTCGATCACGTGCAGGGGGTCTACGACCTGGCGCCTTACATCGTGCACACCCACGCCAAGGACGGCATCCGTCTGCCCGATGGGACCCACAAGCAGACGCCGCTGGGCGAGGGTGACGTGGACATCGGGCGCTGGGTCGGTCAACTCCGGGAGATCGGCTACGACGGCTGGCTGTGCATCGAGCGCGAGTCGGGCGAGGACCGCCTGGGCGATGCCCAGCGGGGCCTCGCCCTGCTGCGCGGCCTCATCCAGTGACCCTGTGTGCCTCAGCATTGGTTGCAGGCCAAGCGGCGCAGTAGGAGCACGATGGCAAGGCGACTGCCGATAACACTCATTCTGACCGGCGCGCTCGCGTCCGGCATTGCCTGTGCCGCGCCGGAGTGGATGGCGCAGAAGGTCCGCGCCGGATACTACGGCGTGGGCGTAGATGAGCGCCACCCGCAGCGCCTCCACGATCACGGCTTTAACGCGGCCTGGGTGAAGATGCGCTACGGCGAGCAGTACCAGGATGAGGAGGCGCAGTGGGGCAAGGTGTGTCACGAGGCCGGGATCCACTACTTCATCGTCGCCAACACGGCCAGCAACTACGAGAAGAACCTGACCGGCTACCGGCGAGCAGTCAACAAGTACGGCGAGGAGCAGGAGACCGCCTGCCTGCGCGATCCGGCTTTCTTGAGGATGGTCTTTCGGGACCGGGCGGTGTCGGCCCTGGAGGCGGCGGAGGAGAATGGCTTCGAACTCACCGGCTTCATCCTCGACCCGGAGACCTACGGCATCAAGGGCCACTACGGCGACGAAGTCTGCTACTGCGACGTGTGCTGGTCGGACTTCCTGGAGGCTGAGGGGCGCGAGGCGGACAAGGAGGTCGCGCCCACGGAGCGGCATATGTGGCTGACCCGCAACAAGCTCTTCCTGAGGTACCACGGCTGGCTGGAGGAGGAGTGGACGAACGCCTTCAGGGACATCGCTGCTGAGCTGCGCGAGCGCGTCCCGCACCTGCTGCTGGGGAACTTCCACTACCGGGACGACATTTTCTACCGCGCGTTGGCCAAGGGCCTGTGCACCGAGGACCTGCCAACTCTGGTGTGCTGGGAGAGCACCTACGTGGGCCAGCTCCTTGACAGCGATGCCAACGAGAGGTACTTCGAGGCCGTGGGCGCGAACACTGTGAGCGTCTGTGGGCACTGGGTGGGGAAGACGATGCCCGAGTTCGCGGGCTCGCACTGCTACCTGCTGGCGCGACAGAATGCCGGTTACTGGCTCTTCGACTCGAGCACGCTCTGGCGCAACTGGCAGGAGACCGATGCCACGAGCGCCTATCACCTCCCGCGGCCGGCCGAGGAGTACTGGGCGGCTTACCAGCGCGCCAACGAGGAGCTTGACAGGACAGTGGCAGATCCCGACTACAGGTCAGAGCTGGACGTGGAGCTGGGTGCGAAGCTTGCGCTGCCCCCGGTGCCCGCCAGCGCCGCCGGGCTGGCCGAGAGCCTGGCGATGGACGCGAAGCTGCTGCCGCTGGTGCGGGAGGGCGTCGAGCCGCCGGACGTAGACCCAGCCGAATGCCGGCTCAGCGGCATCTACCTCATCCATCTCAGCGAAGGTGAGGGGCTCGCCGCTCAGGTGCACGCCCTCCAGGTCGGCAACTACCCCACGAACCTGACCTGGGCGCTGCTCGATCCCGATGGCGACGAGGTCGCCTCGAACCTGGTGCGGCTGGGTGAGGTGGACGACCTGAAGGCGACGGCAGAGAAGACGGGGGTCTACACGATGTTCGTGCAAGTGGGGCGGAACGCGTTCAAGGTGCGGTTTGACACCCCGTACGCGGTGCTGCGCGAGCACCTGCGCGGCACCCTCTGGATCGTGCGCCGAACGCCGCCACTGTACTTCTGGGTCCCGCCGGACACCGCCAAGTTCACCTTGACGGTGAAGCCCGGCGGGGGAACGGAGGGCTGCAACATCAAGGTCATCAACCCGGACGACGAGATCGCACTCGAGCAGGAGAACGCCCGCGGCAACTACGAGGTGGAGGTGGCTGCCGAAGATAGCGCGAAGGCGTGGCGCGTCGAGATAACGGAACCCACGGAGGGTGTGTTCGAGGACGTGGAGATACACCTGGAGGGCTGCCCGCCGTACTATGCGTACAGCCCCGAGGGCCTTCTGATACCGGGAGAGTAGGCCTCATTGGCCGACAGCAGAGGCCGGCCTACTGCCGCGCCCGTCTCGTTGGGCTTGTGACCCCGGGCGGTGGCCCTATCAGTCTGGCGTTGCACCTCCAACTGGAGCGACAGGTGAATGAAGGAGTTGGCCACTCAAAGGCGAAATCTGGGCCTGAGAGCACAGACAACAGGATGGAAGCCATCAAGGGAGGGTATCTGATGCGCTGCATCTCTTGCCCCGTCGTGAGCATCACGGCACTTGTCCTGGCTGCGGTCCCGGTCTATGCGCAGAACGCGTGGTCGTTCGAGGCGAGGTCGTTTGCCATGGGCAACGCGGTTGTGGCGGTCGCAGATGACTCCGCCGCCTGGCTGCAGAACCCGGCTGGACTGCCGCATCTTATGGTGCGCGAGGGCTCGCGGTCTTCGTGGCCGGGCCGGCTGTCAGCCACCACTGACCTGGGAGCGGACGCGGACACCGTTGGGATCAACTACTCCGCCCGTTCATCCGAGGGCGGGGAGGGCTGGGGTATAGGATACTGGGAGTTGGGCAACTACAGCCTGGGCCCCACGATCAGTCTGACCATTGATAGGATCGGGGCCGGCTATGGCTCCGTCTTCAGGCCAGGCTGGAGTTGGGGGGTGTCCGTCACTCGGCTGGACATGTCATGGGCCGTGTCGGGGATGGTGCCGCCACCCCAGGCCCAGCAGGCAATGGCCGCTTACTCGGGGGACGAGATGATCGTTGACATTGGGCTGATGCATGAGAGGGCTCTGCCACGGGGAGACACCAGGGTCGGGTTCGTCGCCCGCGACTTGCTGGACAATATGCAGGCCACCTTCGACCTGGGGGCATCGCTCAGGACGCAGGAGGGCCTTCTGCTGGCTGGCGAGGTACGGGACGTTGGCGACGACGTGAACAGGATGTTCAATGTGGGTGCCGAGTGGCGCCTACCCAAGAGCCCGGAGTGGACGGTCCTTGGTGGGCTGGCAGACGGCGACCTTACCTATGGGGCCGGCCACGACTTCGGCAGATGGGCCGTCTTCCTGTCGCGCCAACACCTGGCCCATGATGATGTCACTGTTCTGACGCTGTGTGGGTACTTCTGAGGCACTCACCGTGGTGGCACGGACGCCGGGCCCGGGAGGCCTGGCCGGCAGGTTGACGAGGCCGGCGGGGCGTGGTATAGTGAGCGCAAATCGGGGCGTGGCGCAGTTTGGTAGCGCGTACGGTTCGGGTCCGTAAGGTCGCCGGTTCGAATCCGGCCGCCCCGACCAGATGACATCAAGCCCCCGTTCCGTCGGAGGACACGCACCGTCCTCTCGGGACCGGGGCTTCGCTGTGTACGGGAAGGATGCGCTGCGGCGGGCGGCGAAGAGGCGCCGGCGAGAGGAGATGGCGATGAGCGAGATCAGCGAGCTGCTCGCCGAGATGGTGCACATCCCCAGCGTCAATCCCGGAGGCAAAGCCCCGCAGAGCGACATCGAGGGAGAGGCGCGTATGACGCGCTTCGTGCGCGAGTACCTGGAGGCGCGCGGTGTTCAGTGCGCGCTTCAGGAGGTCTCACCTGGGCGCGAGAACGTGATCGGCGTCGTCCGCGGAGAGGGCAATGGCACGCTTGTGATGGAGACGCACATGGACACCGTCTCCGTGGCGGAGATGACCATCGAGCCCTTCGACCCGGCCGTCGGGGACGGCCTGGTGCATGGCCGCGGCTCGTGTGACGCCAAGGCGTCCTTGGCGGCGATGATGACGGCGCTGGTCCGCATCGCAGCGGATGGGCCTCCGCCGCAGGATTGCGTGCTGGCCGCCGTGGTTGACGAGGAGTTCGGGTACACCGGCGTCAAGCGCTTGCTTCAGGACTGCGGGGAGGTCGCGGGCGCGGTCATCGGCGAGCCGACGATGCTGGAGGTCGTCATCGCGCACAAGGGCGCCGTGCGCTGGCGAGTCACAACGCGCGGCGTCAGCGCTCACAGCAGCGACCCGGGTCAGGGCGTCAACGCCATCTATCAGATGGCGCGCGTTGTGACGGCCCTGGAGGCGTACGCTGAGCAGGTGGCCTCCGGAGAGGGCCATCCGCTTGTCGGTGCGCCGACGCTGTCGGTCGGCACCATCCGTGGCGGCACCGCGGTCAACATCGTGCCCGAGTCCTGCGAGGCGCTGGTGGACAGGCGGCTGATCCCTGGCGAGCGGATACCCGATGTCGAGGCGGGCCTGCTGGAGTTCCTTCGGGCCGAGCTGGGCGATGAAGTTGACTTTGAGGTGGGCGGGCTGCTCCAGGACCCGCCGCTGGAGACGCCCCCGGACGCCGACGTGGTGCAGCGGCTCAAGGCGTCGGCTGAGGCTGTGTTGGGCGAGGCGAAGCTGACGGGCGCGGCCTACGGCACCGATGCCAGCAAGTTCTCGGACGCGGGCATACCCGCGGTGGTCTGCGGCCCGGGCGACATCGCCCAGGCGCACACCGCCGACGAGTGGGTCGCCATCCAGCAGGTGGAGAGGGCCGCGGACCTCTACGAGGCCTTCTTGCGCGGAGAGGCAGGGAATGGGGAATAGGGAATGGGGGATGGGGAACGGCAAACGCCGAGGGCGGCCGGATTTCTCCCGTGTGCATTCGTATTGCTCGCCGTTGTCAATGGCGGGCCCAGTCCGGGAGTGGCGGCAGGAACGGGCGCAGGGCGGGTCGAATCAAGCGCCTTACGCGGCGCATATTGGAGAGGTCGTCCTGCTCGGTTCCTGGCGTCTCCATGATGTAAGGAAGATGACGCAGGCGAGGGTGGTTGAGGATGCGCGCCATCCCCTTGCGCCCGATCTCCCCGCGGCCGATGTGCCAGTGACGGTCCCGCCCGGAACCCAGCGGCGCCAGCGAGTCATTGACGTGCAACAGCGCGAGGCGCTCCAGGCCGAAGGTCGCGTCGGCCTCCGCCAGCGTCTTGCGCAGACCGGGGGCCGTGTGCAGCGGATAGCCGGCTCCGAACGCGTGGGCGGTGTCCAGGCAGACGCGCACCCGGTCGGCTCGCCCTGCGAGCGCGACGATCCCGGCCAGCTCCTCGAACCGCGACCCGACCATGTTCCCCTGACCGGCCGAGTTCTCCAGCAGGAGGTGCGGGCCGTCGGGCACGCGCTCGAGGGCCCGGTCCACGGCCGCCGCCACTCTCGCAACACCGTCCTCGACCGTGCCGTCGTCGCCGACGCTGCCCAGGTGCAGCACCACGCCGGCGGCGCCGAGTCCTTGGGCCGCCTTCAGCTCTCTGGCGAGGTCACGAATGCTTCGCTCGCGCAGCCCCGGGTCCGGCGAGCAGACATTGAGCAGGTACTTGGCGTGGACGAAGTGCGGGGTGATGTCAAGCTGCGCCAGCCGCGCGCGGAAGCGCGCCGCCTCCTGGGCAGGAATCTTGCGGCGGGCCCACTGCACGGGCGCGGCCGTGAAGATCTGCGCGGTACTGCAGCGTCGCCGCACCGCGGCCCGCACGGCGTTTTCGAGCCCGCCCGCGACGGAGACGTGGAAGCCCAGCCGCATCGTCAGTCCTCCGCGGCTCGGTGGCGTCGCTTGTAGATGCGCGCCAGGCGCTGGTAGCTCAGCTTGCGGTAGGCGAACCAGCAGAGCACGTGGGCCGCTTGAAAGCCGATGACCCCCAGCAGCGCCGCCGGCAGCCACGCCCACCACGGCCAGCCGACAGCGATCAACCACCAGCCGACGAGCGCGCCACCGAGGATCCCCACGACGGTGCGCGATTTGTCCCAGAGGTAGTGCATAGCTGTATGTGCATATTTCGACGCGCGCGGTGCTGGGACCTCGGGCCGGCGCGATGGGCAGGATTCTAGCGGCACCGAGGGGAAGGAGATCCCGAGACCAACGAGGCTCAGAAGGGCGGATGCGAGTATGCGGATAGCTTACCTGGACGCGTGCGGCGGGCTGAGCGGCGACATGCTGCTCGGGGCGATGGTGGACGCCGGCCTGCCGCTTGAGGTCCTGGAGGGCGCGGTGAAGGCGCTCGGCCTCGAGCAGATACATCTCGAGGCCGAGAAGGTCAGGAAGGCGAGCATCGCTGCGACGAAGTTGACTGTAAGGACTGAACACGAACACCATCACGGTCACGAGGGCCATCACCACGGGCGCAGCGCGGCGGAGTTGAAGCAGATCATCGCGGCCGGAGAGCTGGACGAAGCAGTCAAGCAGAGCGCCATCGCCATCATCAACCGGCTGGCCGAGGCCGAGGCGAAGATCCACGACATGGCACCCGACGAGGTCCATTTCCATGAGGTGGGCGGCCTGGACACGGTGGTGGACATCGTGGGCGCGGTGGTTGGCATCCACGAGCTGAAGATCGAGCGGCTTTACTGCTCGCCGCTGCCGCTGGGACACGGATACGTTGACTGCGCGCATGGGCGGCTGCCGCTGCCGGCGCCAGCGACCCTGGAGCTGCTCAAGGGCCTGCCGACGGTGGGCGTGGAGATCGAGGGCGAGACGGTCACTCCGACCGGCGCGGTGCTGGCGGCGATGCTGGCCGACGAGTTCGGCGGGCCGCCGCCGTTGATCGTTGACCAGGTGGGTTACGGGGCCGGCAGCGCGGACTTCGATCCCGTGCCCAACGTAGTGAGGCTCTGGCTGGGCGAGCCGGGCCCGGGCGCAGCGCGCGCCGAGCCGGGGGGGCCGGTGGTGGATCGCGTGGTGCAGTTGGAGGCCAACGTGGACGACATGACGCCGGAGCTGGTCCCGGCGGCGATGCAGGCGATGATGGACGCGGGCGCGCTGGATGTCTGGGTCATGCCCATCACGATGAAGAAGGGACGCCCGGCGGTGATGCTCTCAGCCCTCGCCGCGCCCGCGGAGGCGGAGGCGGTCGCGGAGGCGATGCTCAGGGAGACCACGAGCCTCGGCGTGCGGATGGCCGGGATGGAGCGCCGCTGCCTGGAGCGCAGGCAGGTCGAGGTCACCACCGACTACGGTCAGATAGACGTCAAGGTGGGCTACCTGGGCGGCGAGATCATCACTGCCTCGCCCGAGTACGAGGACTGCCGGCGCGCTGCCGATGAACACAGGGTCAGTCTGAAGGACGTGTACGCGGCGGCGGTAGCCGCATTTCACGCGGAGCACAGCAGGAGCTGATGGCGATGGACGAGTTGAGGACGCTCATCGGCGGGGAGTGGGTCGAGGCGGCATCGGGTGGCTATCTCGATGACGTGAACCCAGCCAGCGGTGAGGTAGTCGCGCGCGTCCCCAGGGGCGGGCGCGAGGACGTGGACCGGGCCGTCGAGTCGGCCTCGGAGGCCTTCGCGAACGAGTGGGGCGACCTGCCTGCTGAGGAGCGTGGTCGCCTGTTGTTTCGCGTCGCGGATCTCATCGAGGAGCGCGGCGACCGACTCGCGGAGCTGGACACCGTGGACATGGGCAAGCCGTACTCGGCCGCACGCACCGGCGATGTGCTGGGTGCCGCTGCGTACACGCGCTTCTACGCCGGGCTGGCCAACAAGATAGAGGGAGAGAGCCTCTCGACGCCGGATGGGTACTCCGGATACACGCGCCGGGAGCCGTTCGGCGTGGTGGGGGCGATCGTGCCGTGGAACTACCCGCTGACGCTGGCGTGCATCAAGATCGCGCCGGCGCTGGCGGCGGGGAACGCGGTGGTGCTGAAGCCGTCCTCGGTGTCGCCGCGCTCGGCGCTGGAGCTGGGGCGCATCTGCCTGGACGCGGGACTGCCGCCCGGGACGCTCAACGTCATCACCGGTCTCGGGCCTGAGGCGGGCGCCGCGCTCGCCGAGCATCCCGGGGTGGGGCGGATCACCTTCACGGGCAGCACCGAGGCCGGCCGCAGTATCCTCAAGGCCTGCGCGGGCAACTTCAAGAAGGCGACCCTGGAGCTGGGCGGCAAGACCGCCAACATCGTGATGCCGGACGCCGACATCGAGATGGCGCTCGCCGGGGCCTGCCGTACCATCTTCCTGAACTCCGGGCAGATATGCACCGCCGGCTCGCGGCTGCTGGTGCACGCCGAGATCAAGGACGACTTCCTGGCGAGGCTGGTTGCGCTGGCTGAGGGCCTCAGCGTGGGCGATCCCTTCGACGAGAGGACGAAGCTCGGCCCGCTGTCCTCGCGCGAGCAGTTCGAGAAGGTCATCGGCTACATAGAGGCCGGCAAGCGCGAGGGCGCGCGCCTGATCACTGGCGGCTCGCCGCCAGCCGATCCCGCGCTCAAGGATGGCTGCTACCTCCTGCCCACGATCTTCGACGAGGTCGAATCGCGTATGAGCATCGCCCGGGAGGAGATCTTCGGCCCCGTGCTCGCGGTGATGACCTTCGCGACCGAGGAGGAGGCGATCGCGCTCGCCAACGACACCGACTACGGCCTGGCGGCGGCGCTCTGGACCCGCGACCTGGCCACGGCCCACCGGATGGCGGCAGAGCTTGAGGCCGGCATCATCTGGATCAACTGCACCAACGTCGTAGGCCCGTGGATGCCCTACGGCGGCTACCGGGTGAGCGGCCTGGGCTTTGAGAGCGGCATCGCGGGGCTGCTGGAGTTCACGCGTCCCAAGACCGTCGTGGCCGACCTGACCGACCAGCCCAACCCGTGGGCGTTCGAGTGAGAGCAGCAGTCAAAGGTGAGGATACTGCTCAAGCGTATTGACCTCGACAAGTACCAGGATCGCATCGAGGCCAGCAACCGGCGCAGAGCGGCCTCCGTCAAGTTCGAAGAGGGCGACTGCGTGGCGACGCATGTGTCCGTCGCGGGCAGCTACTACGCCTGGCTCTTTGGCGTGAACATCCGCGACTACTACACGGACCTCGACACGCAGATCGAGGTGCAGATGCGCGGCAACAAGTGGCGCCTCGACAACGTGCCGGATGACCGCAGCGACTGCCACCTGGGCTACGACGCCGGACCGGTGGGTGAGGGCATCGCCTTCGACTGCGAGGTCGAGTACCACGATGACACCTCGCCGCGCATCGTTCCGTTCATTCACAGCGCCGAGGACATCGAGAAGCTCCAGCCGATTGACCCTCGGGACAACCCGCGCGTACAGGAGCACATGCGCCGGGGTGAGGAGTTCGTGGACCGTGTCAAGGAGTTCGGCATCAGCGTGCCGGCGAGCGGGCGCACCGTGGGCATCCACCCGCCCCTGTCTTGCGCCTGCGCCATCGCGCCGCCCGACTACGTTTACTACCTGATGGGCGCCGACCCGCCGCTGGCCCGCAAGCTCTTCGAGAAGTGCCACGAGCAGTACGTCATGCTCACGGAGTACCGGCTTGAGCTTTTCGGCGGCAGCCGCGACAGCACAGGACTGTGCGACGATAACTGCTCGTTCATCAGCGCCGAGATGTACGTCGAACAGGTCCTGCCCTGGAACGGGCGCATCTACGACGAGTACGGGCGCAAGCACCGCTCGCTGCACTCGGACGGCCCGCACCATCAGCACTTCGAGACCTACGCCAACATCCTGCATCTCAATCACGTGGACATCGGCGGCTGGAGCCGCCTGGAGCCGGCCGTGGCGATACTCAAGCCCGCCCGCTGCGTCGTGCACGGTGGCCTGAATAACCGCGATCTGTACGATGGCTGGACCGAGACGCTGCGGCAGAAGATACGTCAGAGGATTCGGCTGGCGGCGCCCGGAGGTGGCTACATCTTCGCCATCGGCGGGGAGACCTACGCCGGGACTGACCCGGAGGTGCTGTGCAGGACCTTCGAGTACGCCCACGAGGTCGGCAAGTACCCCATCGAGATCCCGGACGAGGAGTGGCTGGAGGAAGAGGACCGCCCCTGGTCGCTGGCGGAGGCCAAAGCGGGCTAAGGCCGCCAGCCTGTGATGCGTCTCGAGAAGAGGGGGATGAGCCTCCAGGCCGACTCCAGGATGATCTTCTTGGACAGCTTGGAGCTGCCGGCCCGCCGGTCCACGAAGGTGATCGGAACCTCGGCGATCTTCGCCCCCGCCCGATGGCAGCGAAAGAGCATCTCCACCAGGAACGCGTAGCCCTCTTGTGTCGCCTGTTGGAAGTTGGCCGCGTGGAGGATCGCAGCGCGGTAGGCGCGGAAGCCGGAGGTCGGATCGGCCTGGCGCAGGCCCGACGCGAGGCGCACGAGAATGCCGGCCCCCTTGCTCAGGAATCTCCGGTCAGGGCCCCAGTTGACGGTCCCTCCGCCCGGGACATATCGCGAGCCAACCGCGACATCGTGGTCGCGCAGGGCCTCGAGGAACTGCGGAATCACGGCCGGACCGTGGGAGAGGTCCGCGTCCAAGGTAATGACGGTCCTGGCGCCTTGGTCGAGCGCATGCTGGATACCGAGCCGGTGCGCCGAGCCGTATCCCATTTTGCCGGGACGGTGCAGCACCTCGAAGCGCGCCGGATGCTGCTCGGCCAATTGGTCGGCGAATTCGCCGGTCCCGTCGGGCGAGTTGTCATCCACGATCAGCAGTCTGACGGGGACCTCAAGCGCCAAGAGGCCCTCCGCCAGCTCAGGCAGGTTCTCGCGCTCGTTGTAGGTGGCGGTCACGGCCCAGATATCAGGTTGCGCGCGATCGTTTGCCATAGTCGGGTCCATTCACTCAAATAGCTCAGTCTCGGCGGTCTTCTCCAGGTCGGTGTGCGCCTGCACCAGCGCGCGGTTGTATGCGGACACGATGTCCTTGCGGGTGATGATCCCCAGCAGTCGGCGATGATCCTCGCGGGAGACGACGGGCACGCGCCCGACGTCGTGCAGACCCAGCTTGCGCAGCGCGTCATTGAGCGTCTCATCCGGGAAGGCCACGATCAGGCGGTGGGTGGCAAGGTTGCTGACGGGTTCGTCAAGGCGGCCCTCTTCAGTGGCCCTCTGGATGTCGTCGCAGGTGATGAGGCCCTGCAGGCGGTTGTGTTCGTCCGCGAGCGGGAAGCCGTGATGACCGCTGCTCTCAGACAGTGCCAGTAACTGCCGCGCCGGCGTATGCGGGCGCACAGTCATGACCTCGGCGGTCATGGCCTCGCGAATCTCGATATCATTGAGCAGGTTGACGTCGTGGCCGAGCTGGATGTGCACCCCGCGACGCAGGAGCTTGAGGTTGTATATCGAAACGCGGTAGATATGCTGCGCCACCACGCTGGCGATACCGCAGGCCAGCATGAGCGGCAGAATCATGCGGTAGTCCCCGGTGATCTCGAAGATGGTGAGCACTGCAGTCAGCGGCGCGTGGCTGACGGCCGCGAAGAGCGCGCCCATCCCCACGAGCGCGTAGGCGCCCGGCGAGGTAGTCAACGCCGGGATGTGTTCGTGGCAGAGCTGGCCAAGCGCGCCGCCCAGCATTGCCCCTATGAACAGCGAGGGGGCGAAGATCCCTCCCGAGCCGCGCGATCCCAAGGTCAGCGAGGTGGCTATCAGCTTCCCGAACATCAGCATCAGCAGCAGGCGCATGTCCGTCAGGCGACCCAGCAGCGTCGCTTCGACGGTGTTATAGCCCAAGCCCATCACGGCCGGGTGCAGCAGCCCGAGAGCCCCCACGGCCAGACCCGCGGGCGCCAGGCGAAGGGCGACAGGCATCCGCACGCGGTCCCACAGGTCGCCCACCCCGTAGAGGGCAACGATGAACAGGATCCCGACTACCGCGGCCGCGACGCCCAGGATGGCGAATATCGGCAGCTCGCTGAAGGTCGCCAGGGAGTACTCGTAGACAAAGAAGGCGGCGTGGCTTCCGAAGAAGTGCCGCCCGATGGCGGAGGCAGCGACCGCGGCGACGACGACCGGCGCAAAGGCATCCGCGGTCCACGTCCCCAGCACGATCTCAAGCGCGAAGAACGTCCCCGCCAGGGGCGCATTGAAGGTCGCTGCCACGCCTGCGGCGGCCCCGCAGGCCAGCAGGGCTCGGCGCCGGTGCTCACCGCCGCGCACCAGCCGGCCCAGGTCGGCCGCGAGCGAGGAGGCGATGAACGCGATCGGGCCCTCGCGCCCCGCCGAGCCGCCGGAGCCGATGGTCACTGCCGAGGCTAGTGCCTTATACAGCCAGCACGCGGAACGCAAGCGACCGCCCCGCCGCGCCGCGGCCTCCTGGAGTTCCGGCACCCCGGACCCTTCGATGCCGCGCGCCAGCGCCCAGACGAACGGACCAACTATCAGGCCTCCGAGCGTCGGCAGCACCAAGAGATGGTAGGGCGCGATCAGCTCCAGCAAGCCGCCGACCCCGCCGAAGAAGAGGGCCTCAGTGCCCGCGAGCATCCAGCGAAAGCCCACAGCCGCCAGCCCGCCGAGCACTCCCACCACGGCTCCCAGGAGAATCTCGAAGGAGTGAGCGGGGAAGCCCGACCTGCCCATATGCACCCGCAGCCGCCGGGTTAGTCGGTTCCAGAACCTTGGCAAGTCTCGATGTCCTCGCACGCTGACGGTATCCGCGGCCCGTGGACTATGCGCCGTGAGGGGAGGGCAGTCCTCCCCGGAGCGGGGCACTCGCTGCAATCCTGCCTGTCGGCGCCGGGACGTGCCGCGCGGGGGATGAGCGTCAGATACTAGCGGGTGTGCTCCTGCATCGTAGCCACCCACATGCGCATGGCCGTGATCCAGAGCCGGCAGAAGGCCTCCTCGTCGCCGACCTCGAGCGATCGGCCGAAGAACTCGCGCATCGCCGTCTCGTAGCTGTTGGCCGCGTCGTCCACGCTGAGACTGTCGCCAGGTCCCGGCCCGGGCAACTCCATCTCCAGGTCAGCGAGGAAGGCCTCGAGTTCATCGAAGGACCCTCTTTGCAGGCGCGGGCCGAAACGGCTCATGACCTGGGTGTGCAACTGCTCTCGGTTCATGTGGGTGGTTCCAGGCTGGCGGGGGCAAGTCAGCCCGCGTCGCGGTTGACCTCGGCGTGCGGATGCTGCTCGACCTCAAGCTCAATGAGCCCGTAGCCGCCCCCTCTGCGGCGATACACGGCGGAGGGCTCTCTCGTCTTCACATTGACGAACACGAAGAAGTCATGGCCGATGTTCTCCAGGTGCATGGTCGCCTCTCCGGGTGTCATCGGGTGCGTCACGTGTCGCTTGGTGCGGACGATCTGCAGCTCGTAGTCCTCCGGCCGGTCTTCGTCGCTCTCGGGGGTGGCCCCTACCTCCCGCGTACGGACGGCCGGCAGCTTGCGCACGCTCGTCTTGGAGTGATCGCGCATGCGCCTCTTGCGCCGGCGCAATTGCTTCTCAATGGCCGCACACGCCCGGTCGAAGGCCTCCAGCAGGTCCGGCGCGCGTTTCTCGCTGCGGAAGATCTCCCTCGGCCTTTGGACGGTGATCTCGACCGTGAACCGGCCGCGCTGCTCGGACAGGGACACCCGCGCCTCCTCAATTCCGCTCAGGTACTGGTCCAGATGCTCCAGACGAGGCTCGGCACGATCTCGGAAATGCTGCGGCACACTGCCCTGCCGAGCCAGGAGCTTCACTCTCATCGGCTCACGTCACCCTTTCTTGGAACCTGCCAGAACCCTCATGGCCCCGCGCTCGCACTCCGCTCTCTCGTCCCCGAAGTCGAGTGTACTACAGGTCTTCTAGCCTGTCAACGGGACGACGGTCGGGACGGCCGTTGACAACCCGGGCCGCTTGGGATAGCATAGGGCTGAAGCGCTGCACAGCTTGCCCCCACAGCGGGGCAAGCTGCGTATACGGCATCAAGGTTGCCAACGTGGCACACGGTGCGCCCTCATCTCGCCAGGGCTGAGCTACGGCACACAAGGGCTACGTTGCAGGACGCCAGGTGATGAGTAGTGAGGCCCGCCCGGGCACGGCTCGCCATTTCGGTGCTGATGGTACTGCTCGCAGTGGGCGGGTCGGCTTCTTCGGCAGGGGCTGCTCGGCCGGTTATGTTCGACGTGGCCGAGCGTCCCTCGACCCGGAACCCCGCCACGCTCCAGGTCAG
Source organism: uncultured bacterium (assembly GCA_965603135.1). Lineage (GTDB taxonomy): Bacteria > Armatimonadota > Zipacnadia > Zipacnadales > UBA5352 > CBFDBV01. The sequence continues at coordinate 7,498 of CBFDBV010000021.1, read as the reverse complement.
GCGCAGCTCGCTGGGCACCCGGACCGCGCACGGTCGCTCCTGCCGAGCCTACACCGTGAGCTTTGACAGCCACAGCTACGGTCAGGGCGCCTCGGTGCGCATATTCGGGTACTACGCGGTGCCCGGCGGTCTTCCGCGGGGAGCCCGGGCTCCGGCGCTGGTGATGGTGCACGGGGGCGGAGGCTATGCGCTGCTGGGCCGCGCTCTGGACGCCGCCGGGCGGGGATATGTGGGCCTGGCGATTGACCTCCCCGGCAAAGGCCCCGGCCGCAGCCGCTCTCGCTCCACGGGCCCTAACCTGAGCGTCTCCAACCTCTTCAACACCTCAGCCAACCCCGAGAGCAACTACGTCTACCACGCCGTCACTGCGGCCCTGCGCAGCATCACCTACCTGCGCGCTCAGCCGGAGGTGGACCCCAACCGCATCGGCATCTACGGCATCTCGTGGGGTGGGGTGGTCTCGCTGATTGCCGGCAGCGTGGACAAGCGCGTGGTGGCCGTGGTGGACATGTTCGGCAGCGGCTACCTCTACCGCGGCTCCACGTGGACCCGGCGCCTGGAGAAGATGTCGCCGGAGGCCCGGGAGCGGCTGCGCTACGACTTCGACGCGAGCAGCTACGTTGGCGCGATGAAGTGCCCGATCCTGGGCGTCACGGGGACGAATGACAACTGCTACTGGCTGCCCAGCTTTATGCGCACCTTCAAGAGTATGAACAACAAGCGCTGGCTGCTCCTGCGCCCCAACCTCGACCACAAGATTGACACCCCCGCCCGCCAGGGCATCTGGGCGTGGCTCAACAGGCACCTGGCGCACAATCCCGCTGAAGCGGGAGCCCCGCCGCGCGTGGGCTGGTGGTACAGCAAGCTGGAGGGGGACAGGGTGCTGGTCTCAACGACGGCAGCGGGGGCCCAGGCGGTGCAGCGGGCTCAGGTCACCTACTCGCAGGGCGGCGGCGGTTGGGCGAGGCGCCGCTGGCGCACCGTGGAGTGCGATCGCGGCGTGGGGCGCTTTGACGCCCGCGTCCCTCTCACGCCCCAGCCCCTGTTCGCGTATGTGACGTTCTCTTTCGAGGACGGGTCAGTGTTGAGCAGCTCGGTGAGGACCCTGGCGGCCGTGGACGTGGGCAACCGGGTCGCGCTGTATGACCTGCCGATGATCTACGATGGGAAGCTGGTGGCCCCGGCCGAGGAATTCCTGCCCAGCCTGGGAGTGGAGATAATCCCGGAGCTATCCACCTCGCGGACGCTGGGCGCGGTCACCGGGGAGGGTCTGCGCCCGATCCCCTGCGCCACGGTAGGCGGAGAATGCTACGTCGAGGTCCGCTCTGTCGCGGAGAAGCTGGGCGCGGTGGTGCACTGGGACGGGCAGATGATCCACATCTACTGGCCGGGTTCCGGCCCCAGGGCAGTGGACACCTTCGAGGTAAGCTACCCCGCGTTTTACGTCGGCGACCCCGATGCCGGCACGAGCGGGAACGCGCCGCTCGAAGACCTCTTGTCGCGCAGAAACGACAGCAACGCCAGTAGCGAGTAGCGAGAAACGACAAACGACAACAGCCGTGCGCCGTTACTCGCCACTCGCTACCGTCGTTACTGTGCGCGAAGCGCACCGACTCCCTACTCGCAACTGCAGGCGAAGCCTGCGGCCAGGCCGTACAGAAAAAGCGGCCCTGTCCCCTCGGACAGGGCCACTTCTCGTTCGCTGGTCTCTTGCCGTCTGATCTCAGACGGTCAGTGCGGACCTGGCGCGGACCTAGCAGTCGTCCCAGAGCCAGGCGCACACGCTGCAGCCAGCTATCGGGTCCCACTTGACACACAGCTTCACAGGAATGAGCTGCATGTAATGGCAGCCGCTGGCGATGGAGACCTGGTCGCAGCTCTCAGCGGGCTTCGCCAAGAACTTGGTCTTGACGACCTTCTTGATCGCCGGCACGCCGTTGCACATGCTCCAGTTGCATACTTCGCGCTCGACGAGGAACGCGCCGGTGGCGACGCAGCAGCAGCCGCCAGCTACCATGGCGAAGCTCTCGGCGGGCGGCGGCACGGTCGCGCGGGCGATCTTGATGCCGGTCGCTGCGTCTACCCAGTAGTCAATGGCCTCGGTCCAGGTGCAGACGTCCTTGCAGGCAACGTCCGCGTAGGAGATGCCTGCTACGATGAACAACGCAAGTGTCACAAAGACAAGACGCTTCATTACTTTCCCTCCCACTCATGGGTTGTCGAATCGGTGTCGGACGTTCGGCTGGGCTTGGTTGCCTGGGTGCGGTCACCGACCGCCCCTTGTGGTAAGACGAACTCTTTCTCCATCCCTCCTTTCGATTTCCACATCCCAGGGCTGCACCCTGCCCAGCCTTATGTCAGGCGCGCCCTATCTGCCACCACCATTGGGTCTTGTCAACCCAGGCTTGCATCACCACTATTATTAGCACACCCGCCCCCGCTTGTCAACCCCGCCGGCGCCCTTTCTAGCCCCGTTTTCCGCTCCCTCAGAGCGTGCCGCCCGGGGGTGCCTCTGAGCGTCCAGTAACAGGTATTCGCTACTTGCGCAGGGCCACCTCCTTTGCCGCGGATTTTTTTTCTGCACGCCTGGGCGTGCTCTGCGGCCGCGCATCAGCGTAGTGCGGCGATGTCCTCGCGTATCCCGCCGAAGACAATGGGCAGGCTGCGAGAGACGTAGCTGCACGGCTGTGGGTCGCCGGCGCTCCACTCGCCGCGCACGGCCAGCCTGAACAGGCCGCGCCCGGCGCTGAAGCTGACTTTCACCGGCTCGTCCCCCGGGTAGGGAGCCTGCTTCAGGTGCTTGATCTCGCGCCCCTCAGCGTCCTCCAGGACGATCGAGCCCATCTCTTTCCCGAAGTTGCGCCCCGCGATATCCTCGGCCCGGCTCACCGTGGCCTCCACGGTCGCTCCCTCGGCGACGTGCAGCCCGTAGGTGCCGTCGCTGGAGACCTCGCCCAGGTCGAAGTCGAACTTCGGAGCGTTATGTGGATGCGCGGCGGGCTGTGACAGGATCCCGCGGCCCAGTGCCGGGAGGACATCGTCGGCCAACGAGCGCGTGTAGTTGAAGATGATGAAGCCATCGGCGCCCAGGTTGCGGGCGATCTCTACCTGGCCGGCGACGCGGTCGGCCGTCCCCAGACGCCAGGCGCCTATGCCCGGGTAGAACGGGATGCGCCCCGCCACCTGGCTCATCTGCGTCGCGACTGTGCTCGCGAACTGCGCGTCGGAGGTGATGTAGTCCATCGGGCAGACGAAATCGAGCCAGCCCTGCTCGATCCAGTAGGGCCAGTCCTGGCCCACCGAGACGCGGCAGCCGGGGTAGTGGCCGAAGACCGCCGCCGAGATCTTGCAGTGCGGCTTGATGGCGCGCACCTCCTCGGCGGTGCGGCGCACCAGGCGGCTTATCTGGTCGCAGCGCCACTGGACCCAGGCCTCCTTGACGTCATCCTTCTCGCGCACGTCCTGGGGCCAGTTCTCGATCTTGATGCCGGTGTCTTTCTGAAAGCGCTCGCGACAGCCCTCGCAGAAGCACTTGTCGCCGCCCGGATAGCGGATGTAGTCGAAGTGGACGCCATCCACGTCGTAGTTGCGGGCGACCTCGACCATCGTGTTCAGCTCCAGCTCGAGGTTGCGAGGGTCAGACGGACAGAGCCAGGGGGCAGTGTTGCCGTTGTAGTCAACCTGGAGGCGGCCCTCTTCCAGGAGCTGCTGCTTGAACTCCTCCGGCGCGCGGCCCAGGTTCCAGTTGACCTTCCAGGGGTGGACTTCGATGCCGTATTCCTTCGCGGCGGCCACGCACTGGGCTATCTGGTCGCCCTTCTCGGCCACGACCGGCGCGTGCGGGAGGTACTCGCTCTCGTAGAGAGCCACCCCGCCCCACCACATATTCGGCACGATGGCGTTGAGGCCGCAATCGTGCAGGTTCTTCATCGAGACCTCCCAGTCATCGTGAGCGCCGGTGCCGCTGTGATTCCAGCAGGCGCGGAACTCGCCGGTGCGCGGGAGGTGGGCCAGAAGGTAGGCATCGCCCAGCAGTTGATAGGCCCCGGTGGCGGTCGTCATAGCCTGCGGGTACTGTTGAGCGTTGTTCTGCTGAAGCGCTTGCTGGTGGGCCTGGGCGGATTCCGCGAGCTTGTCGCGTATCTCAGCGGCGTTGGGCATATCGGGTGCCTGCGCCTCAATCCAGGCGCGCGCCGCGTCAATTCCCTCAATGTGGCCGATGCGCCCGGGGCCCGCCAGCGCCCTGTTGGCGACCTCCGGCCACACGTCGGGCAGGTAGTGCCCGACGAGCGCAACCATCAGCTCCTTCTTGTTCTCGTAGTCATCGCCGATGAGGATGTGCGACATAAAGACGCCCGCATCGGACGCCGTGAACGCCGGGTAGCCGGTGTTATTGCCCTCGCTGTCGTGCCACCAGGCGATGACGCGGGAGCGCCCCTCTATCGGCTCAACGTTGGTCAGGTTCCAGGAGGACTGCCCGGCCTGCGCGGGCAGGCCCACGATGTCCTCGGCGTCGAAGCGTATCTGGCTGAATTGCCCGTCGTACTCTCGTGGCACGTAGCCTGTCGGTTTCACGCCCAGGATGTCGGCCATGTCACCGCGCAGGGAGTAGAAGACGAACACCTTGCCGCCAGCGGCGACGAACTCGCGGACCTTCTCGACCTCCGCCTCGCTCATATCGGGGTTGTAGGCGAAGATCGCCAGCTCCCGGCCCTCCAGGGCGCCGGCCTCGACATCCTCATCGCCGATGGTGCCGGTGTTGATACCGGCCTCCTGAAGCATCCGGGGAATCGTCTCCGCGTACTGCTGGACGCTCCGGGCCTCACTGCCCTTCGTATATGTGCCCTGCACGACCACCCTGGTCTCGCGGTAGGCCTTGAAGTTGTCCACGGCGCAGAATCCCTTCTTCTCGGCCCCGCGCCAGGCGGAGAGCCGAATGCCGGTGATACGCTGCCAGCCACTGGGATCGTCCTCGCCTCGGAACGCCGAGCGCGGAATCTGCACGGTGCTCCAGCCCTTCTTGCCGAGCCCCACCCCAGCGGCGTACCAGCCGCCCTCGGTGCGGAAGTAAAGCGTGAAGCTGCCGAACAGCCCCGGGTCGTCAGTGTAGACTTCAAGCGTGAAACGGCCCCACCTGCTTAAGTCGAGGTCCAGCTCTTTGTCATAAACCGCGCGGCGCGAATCAGTCGTGAAGTCGGCGTTCAATTGCAGGGCGGTCCCGCCGTCGTGTTCCATCACGCCCGCGGGCAACGACCCCTCGTCCGGAAGCCAGGCAGCCTGCGCCGCCTCAGCGCTGTCGTACTCGAAGTCCTCGATGGTCATCTCCTCGGTCGCGTGTGCGCCCAGGGCACAGAACATGGCAAGAAGCAGAACGGGCAGGGATGTGCGGTTCATCTCAGTCACCTCTCTGCGCAAGGCTTCCGCCGTCGCCAAGGCTATGGCGGACAAGTCGGGGAAACGGGGGTGTCCCCCCCGCACAATCTGGTCTGGTGAGCCGCCCGGCAACGAAGGGCGTCTGCTGGGCTGTGTTTCGCCGCGCGCTGGGTGGAGTCCTTCCTGCCGCGCGGCGGCAGGATAGTGAGCGCGGAGCGGGGAATCTTGCAGCCACCGCTCAAGCGCGAGGTACGCCCACGCCTCTGCCGGGCAGGCAGCACCTGAGAGCCGATAGCCACCATGCCTCAGCAGATCGCTCAGAGGCAGCAGGAGACGAAGCAGCCAGCTCCGGGAGGGGCCGTCACTGCCCGGGCGGTCATCATCGCCGTGGGCCTGCTGGTGCTGGCGAACATCTGGATGAAGTACGCGGCGCTCATCACGCTGAGCTGCCAGGTGACGATGAGCGTGCCGCCCATCCCGGCGCTGATGGGCCTGATCGCTCTACTGGCGCTCAGGGCCGCGCTCAGCCCGCTGTCGCGCTGGTTCCGCCTCTCGCGGCGGGAGCTGCTCGTCATCTACGCGTTCCTTACCCTATCGGTCGCATTGACCTCAGGGGGCGCGCTGCGGGAGTTTATGCCGGAGCTGACCGCGCTGCAATACTTCGCCACGCCCGAGAACCGCTGGGCAGAGTTCGAGCAGTACCTGCCGGCGTGGGTCGCGCCGCACGATGCAGAGCTGATACGCACCTACTACGAGGGCACCGAGGGGGTTGTGCCGTGGGGAGGGTGGGCGGTGCCGCTGGCCTCGTGGTCGGCTCTGTTCGTGCTGCTGTTGGGCTCGATGCTGTGCGCGGCGGTGCTGTTCTACGATGAGTGGTCCGGCCGCGAGCGGCTGAGCTTCCAGGTCACCGAGCTACCGCTGGCAATGACCGCCCCGCGGAGCGCCGAGCATAGAATACCGCAGCTCTGGCGTGACCCGGTGATGTGGGCGGGCTTCGCGCTGGCGGGCCTGCACAACGGGCTCAACATCTTGCACGCCTTCAACCCGGGAGTGCCCGCGCTGGGGCTGAGCTACCCGCTCGGCCAGCTCTTCACCGAGCGGCCCTGGACGGCGCTCAATGACCTGATAATGCACCATCGCCCCGAGGTTCTGGGCTTCGGCTACCTGATGCCGCAGGAGGTGGTGGTGTCCTCGCTGATCTTCTACGCGCTCATTCAGGCCGAGTCGGTGATGGCGCTGGCGCTGGGCTACGACATACCGCGCTTCCCGCACTTCGAGAGCCAGGCCGGCGGGTCGTTCGTGGCCTTCGCGCTTGTGCTGGTGTTCACGGCGCGCAAGCGCCTGGCCGGGGTCTTCCGCGGCGCGCTGACCGGCCAGGGGGACCCAGGCGAGGGTGGGGCTGCGGCGGTGGGGAGCGCCCGCTTGCGGGCGCAGCGCTGCGCGGCGTGGGGGCTGATCGGCGGCGTCCTGGGCGTCTGGATCTGGTGCCGCGTGGCGGGGATGTCCACGCTCACCATCTTCGCCTTCTTCGGCCTGCTCTACCTGATGGCGCTGACCTACGCCCGCATCCGCGCGCAGACCGGGCTGCCGCTGCAATGGGGCTACCCAGTCACCCAGGCCAACCGGATGCTGACAGCGGCGTTCGGCACCGCGCCCTTCAAGGACTCCGGCGGCCTGCGCAACCTGACGATGTACTACACGGGCTGGTTCCTGACGCGAGGGTATCTGCCCAACCTCTCCGCCTATCATTTTGAGGGGCTGAGAATCGCCGAGGAGGGCGGCATAGGGCGGCGGGAGATGGTCGCGACGCTGCTGATGGCGCTCGTGCTGGGGATGGTGGTGTCGTACTGGGTGCAGCTTGATGCCGCCTACGCCTTCGGAGCCAACATCCTGGAGGGCGGCACCCATCGCGGGGGGATGCGGGTCGGCGCGGCTCGCTACGGGTTCGGGCTGCTGGAGGAGGCCGCCGGCCGTGGCATCAAGCCGCACCTGGGGGAGACGATCGCCATTATCTGGGGCTTCGCGGCGACCATCATCCTGACTGTGCTGCGGCACAGGTTCCTGCGCTTTCCGCTGCACCACCTGGGCTTCATCATCGGCACCACGCGTGGCTACCGCGCCTGGG
>CBFDBV010000020.1:0-22428 GCA_965603135.1 uncultured bacterium | reverse complement strand
GACTGAAGCATCCCGCTTCATCTCTTCAGCCAGCGCCTCGTTCAGCGCTCTCACAAAGGTCACGTTCCGCATCGCAACGCTCCTCACACCGGCCTAGGCCCAGAGGCAGTCCGCAAAGGTGCTCGGCTCCGGCAGGGCGCTCTCCCGCGCGAAGGCCGCGGCCTCCACCAGCTCCTCATCTACCGCGTCCTTCACCTCTTGCATCTCGGCCTCCGTCATCACCTCGCGCTCCAGCAGATGCTTCTCGAACCTGGGGATGGGATCGCGCCGCTGCCATTCCGCCAGCTCCTCCTCTTCCCGATGCTCAGGGATCACCATGCAGTGCGGGCGATGCCGGTAGGTCTTGGCCTCGATCAGCGTCGGCCCCTTGCCCTCGCGAGCCCGGCGCACAGCCTCACGGACCACCTTGTGGACCGCCAGCATATCGTTGCCATCCACAACCTGGGCCGGGCAACCGAATGACTCCGCGCGAGCCACGAGATCGGCCACCGGCCAGCTATCAGTGATAGGGGTCGTCGCCGCCCACAAGTTGTTCTCGCAGATGTAGATGACCGGCAGCTTCCACAGCGACGCCAGGCCCAGTGACTCGTGGAAGACGCCCTGTGTGGCCGCGCCCTCGCCGAAGAAGCACAGGGCGACCTGCTCGGTCTCACGGTACTGGGCGGTGAACGCGGCCCCCAGGGCCAGCGGGGTGCCGCCGCCGACGATGCCGTTGCCGCCCAGCAGGCCCCGCTCCGGGCTGAACATATGCATCGAGCCGCCGTGGCCTCTGCTGATGCCCGTTTCCTTGCCCAGCAGTTCGGCCATCATCAGCTTCATATCCGCGCCCTTGGCGATGCAGTGGCCGTGCCCGCGATGACTGCTCACCAGGTAGTCGTCCCGGCCCACGCAGGCACAGGCACCCACCGCCACGGCCTCCTGGCCCTCGTAGGAGTGAAGGGCGCCCAGGAACTCCCCCTGTGCCAGGCCCTCCTTGTACAGCTCCTGGGCTTTCAGCTCGAATCCGCGGATGCTGTACATCAAGCGCAGCATCTCCCTGAGCCGCTCGTGCGCGATCTCCATCAAGGGACCCCTTTCTGACAGTCTGCCGACCGCCGCTCGCGCCTACACCAGTTCATTGGAGGCCCTGTCCAGCACACCCTCCAGCGCCCGCATCGTGTCCTCGGGGACAGTGGGCGGCTCCCACGCCGCAACGTTCGCACGCCATCGCTCCTCGCACAGGTCCAGTATCCGCTTCTCGTCGCCCGCATCGGCCGCGGTCTCGGGCACGCTCAGCGGAAATAGCTCCGAGGTCCACAGATCGCGGAAGTTCTCCAGCGTGTGGTCGCTGGTCAGGAAGGTGTCCCCCGTGTCCACCCGTTCACAGATATCGTCGAACACCAGCGTCTCCTCGCTGACCTCGACGTCCTGCTTCAGCGCGTGCTGGCTCTTGCGTATCTCCATATCGAGCATGAACTGCGTCGGCGAGCCGACGCCTCCATTGTCGAGCGTCCCCATTCCCGGGTAGGGCAGGTCCGCGTCGCCGGCCAGGCGGGCGTAGCAGCTCATCGCGTAGAAGTTCTGGTAAACGGCTTGCAGGCCGGGCCGGTTCGTGGAGGGGCTGAAGTACACCTCAGTCCACAGGTGCCCGCCGAAGTGGTCGTCGAAGAGCTTCTTCACGCCCAGGATCACCTCGACGTTCTCCGGTCCCGCGGAGGCCGCATCGGCGGTCCTCATATCCGCCACCGTCGAGATCATCCGCCCCGTGAGGTCGCCCTCCGGACACAGGCAATACGCCGCGGCCAGGCACCCGAGTATCTCGGCGGCCCCGATCACTATGGCCCCGGCCACCGTCACCGGCGTTGATATGCCGAGCGTGGGCATCGAGGCGGCGTGGTACTTCGTCGCCCCGAGGCGCTCTCTCTCCATCATATCCTCCGCTGCCCGGTGGTCCAGGATCAGCGGCGAGATCAGGCATTGCGACCCGGCCAGGTAGCGCGCATCCCCTGGCTGCCCTGTCATTATCTCGCCGATCTCGATCAGATACTTCATCGCGGCCGGATCAATGGACTCGATCCCGTCCACTTTCGTGGTGTACTGAAGCCCCAGTATCAGCGAGGCGATGCGCTCAGTCGGCTGCGTCACATCCTGGCGATACCAGGTGCTGATGTAGCCGATCTCCGGCGTCGCCTCGGCGAGCTTCATCATCTCGATGAAGATGTCGGTGTCCACGGCCATCAGCTCGCGGCTGGAGTAGTCATAGTACTGCGTCGGCCCGCAGTCGAAGGCCGGCATCAGGAACTCGCTTCTCATTCGCTCGCGCACTTGCTCTTTCTGCCCGCTCCACATCATCCAGTGCGTCCAGTCCGGCCCGCACCAGGGCACGAGTTCCTGATCGTCATCGTCCTCGGCCCGCGTCTTCTCCTGACAGCACACCATCTCGTCAATCAGCGGCTCGGGGATCAGCATCCGGCCCGACGACGCCTGGGAGCAGCCCTTGTCGAGCATAATCGCCGACAGCTCGTCGTGCTCGACCTTGAGGCCCACCTCCCCCAGCAGTTGGACGGTCTTCGCTCTCAGCAGCTCCGTGTCCAGGCGGATTGGCATGTCTTTCCACGCCTCCTGATCGGGGCTTGATCAGCACCGCGGGCCTTCGAGCCTGGCGTTCCTCGTTCGTGGACTCAATCCCTGCGAGAGGACCGGGCGAACACCGGCCCGATGAACGGCTTCAAGGCACCTCCGCCGGCTCGATGGTCAGCCGATTTGGTCCCCTCAATTCCACGTGGACCTTCAGTCCACCCCCTGCGTCCGCGGCAATGGTGCCGGCCCTTGCGCCGGCGACCCGGTAGCGCGCGCCGGTGTTCACGGAGAACTCGCCGTCCTTCACCTGTAGCTCCACCTCCCCCTGCCCGTTGAAGCTGATGGCTATCGCGCGTCTGTCATATCGCTCGCAGATCAGGTTGACGGGATGCGCGCTTTGCAGGTAGAGCGGGACCTTCTTGATGACGGCGCTCTCGTCGGGCCCTAGCTGAACCGAGGTGCGCGCGCCGGCAGCGTCCACGGTAGTCAGGAACTCCGCCGGGACCTGCATGCCCAGGCAGTTGTACCGGTATCCGAAGTGCAGCTCGCGGCTCCCACGCCAACCGTAGACCCCGGAACGCGAGGTGATCAGCCGCTGCTGGCCCTTGATTGTCCCGGAGCGTATCTCTTCGACCGTGATGGGATACATCTGCTGCGGCAGGGACGCGTAGGTCAGCTTCCCCTCGCCGTAGTAGAAGTAGAGGTTCCCCCACTTGAGCTTGTCCAGCACGTCCCGATACACGTCCGCCTCGCAGTTGATCGCGCGCGGGTTGCCCAGGGCGGCCGGTGTCCGAGCCAGGTGCACGTCCGGCCCGGAGCGGCACTCCTGGTCAACGATCAGCGGCAGCTCTCCGATGGTGCGCGTCATGATGACGTTGTTCGCTACTACGACACCGCCCTCGGCGTGCATCTTGCGCGCGAACTCGACCATCGAGGGCTGCGACAGCAGCAGCACCGAGCCCACCTTGCGCTTGATCGTCTTCGTCTCCGGGTTGATCCGGACGGTGTGCCCGTCCCACCGATCATAGGTGAGGGGGGACCCGTAGCCCCACATGAAGCCATCCATGAACGCGCCGTCGCAGCCTATGTCGTCCATCATCACGTCAACGCTGTGCATGAGGGCATCGTGGAACGAGTTGCCCGGCGTCGGATAGTAGATATACCATCTCCAGCCCGCCTTGTGGCGCTGCCGGCTGAAGTACGCGCAGGCATCGTAGTCGTAGGGATAGATGACGTGGTTCCCGCCCGCGTCAACCACGCGGGAGTCGGGGAACAGCTCGGAGGGCCTGTTGGTGGACCACAGGCTGTGGGCCACGTGAAACATCAGCTTCAAGCTCGGGTTGACCGCGCGGATAGCCTCGAACTCCGCCTTAAGCCGGGCCCTTTCCTTGGGCAGGCGGATGAACTCGATCCCCTCGATCTCGATCTCCGGGTCATCGGCCACATGGGAAAGGCAGCCGAAGGAGCCGTAGCGGAGGCCCCGCAGCTCAACGTGCTCCGCCGAGACGCCCTCCCGCGGAATGAAGGCGAAGCCGCCCTCGATGGTACCGGTGCGGCCCTCGTCGCGCCGGACCGCATTGATGAAGTCATAGTAGTCGGCGGTCGCGAGCGGATAGACGGCCCACTCGAGGGTGTAGGAGGCCTTCGGGGCCAGGCCGAACTGGTCGCTGCTAACGCCGGCCACGCCCTCCCTGGCGTACACGGTGGACTGAATGATGTACACATCGTCGAGCGGCAGCATCCCGATGCCCAGGCCCTCCCACGCCACGAAGCTGCTGGGGCTCCCGCTCGCCCGCCTTTTCACCCCGCTCGGATACCCCGCCACCGCCGAGGCAGCAAAGGGCTGCTCGCGTGCATCCAGATGGTTGTCGAGAATGATGCCCAGGTCATCGTCAGTCTCGTTGCGTATTGTGTCCTGCACGTTGATGCGGTTCGGATAGAGGCGGATTCGCCGGGTAATGCTGTAGTGCTGGCCACGGCCCACCACTTCGTAGCTGTCTTCGGCGAGCCGCCTCGTCTCGACGCGCCACGAGGGCTCGCCCTGCTCATCTCGTTCGCCCGCCAGCAGCCGGTTCTCGCCGCCGTTAGGGTAAGAGTACGATGACTCGAACGGGAAGCGTTGACCGCGAGCCTCGACCGTGAAGCCGCCTCCAGGATGAACCGCCAGCCCGTAGTTGACCGGCGCCGGGAGAGAGGGAAGCGGCGGCACCGTCTGCTCCGCGGGAGAGGGCACCTCGAGGTCGCTGGCCGGATGGCTGAACGGATGTTCCGCGGTGACGCGAAGGCCGTCCGGAGCAGTGAGCACGCCGCGGATGCAGTATTGCCCCGGGGGCAGGTCACCGAGCGCGAATTCGGCCGCGACTTGGTCGGCCGTCGGCAACGGTCTGAACTCCTGCCGTTGCAGCGCTTCGGTCTCGCCCTCGCGGACCAGGATGGCCTCCAGACTTGCATCGGCGGGACGCGGGAACACGCCGCTGTAGTCGCATACCAGCAGCATTCGCTGCTCGGCGCGGAAGTGACAGGCGATGATTCGCAGGCGGTCGAACCAGGTCGCGTCCACCCCGTAGCCGGCGGCCGCCTGCTTGTAGTGGCTGAGGATCTCCTCATCCGAAAGCGCCCGGCTGTAGATCCTGACCTCGTCGAGCATCCCCCGCCAGTGAGCCTTGCGGCTGTGGGCGGGGTCGTCTCCGGCGGGATCAGCCGTAAGGGCGCCCATCAGCAAGCTCTTGCCCTGGTTGATGGACTTGGACTTGGACTGCTTCGAGCCGACCCTCCTGCGGTTGATCCAGAGCGTCATGGTGGCACCGTCGAATGTCCCCACGATGTGGTTCCATTTGCCGAGCTCTGCGGGGGCCTTCAGGTTGTTGCCGCCGCTGGAGATGTACCACCAGCAGCCGCCGTCCTTGTACATCGTCAGGCCGTAGCTCTCGAAGAACTTGCCCACGATCATCGGCTCGCCCTCGGGGATCGTCTCCGGATTCACCCAGGCCTCGATGCTTACGGCCTCGGTCAGGTCCAGACTCGGGCCGGCGCCGCAGTCCACGTAGTCGTCAACCCCGTCGAAAGCGAGCGCGTGGCCCTGGCCCCGCTGCACCCAGCGCGGGCCGTGCAGTTGGCCGTCGTTGTCGTGGCCGCTCCCATCGTGAGCAACCTCGCCCTTCCCCTCGTCGAAGTCCCAGCGAGCGACGAGACCGACCTCCTGTTGGGCCCAGGCCGCGGCCCCCGGGCACGCCGCCACAAATGCGGCGAACACAAACCTGGCAAACATGTTTGCCTCCCTGGAGTTGCTAGCGCAGCTCCACCCACGGCATCGCCGCCTATTCGCCCAGGTACGGTTGGATCTCGATGAAGTTGAACATTAGCTCCTGGCCGATGGGGCCGCCGGGCTCACTGTCGCTCGTCCAGTCCGATACCGTGAGCTTCGCGGTCGCGCCCTTGGCCCGGAACACGCGCCAGTGGTAGTTCATGTAGTAGCGATACTCGCGGTCGAACTTGCCGAGGTGATGCGCGTAGCAGTTCGGGAAGGTGAACTGGAAGGACCTCTTCGGCCCAGGCAGGACCTCGCCGTTGTCGAGTTTGATGGACACCGCGTTCTCGGCTTCGTTGGATACCTCCGCCAGCAGGTCCTGATAGTCCGCGGTTATCATCTTCAGCGAGTAGAGCCTGCCCGCGCTCAGGTTCTTGATCTCCTGGCTGAAGACGTTCGGCCGCTCGGCGCTGCGCCGCATGAGCAGGAAGGCGTCACCCTGGGCGGTCCGGGGGTAACGGCCCTCCAGCCAGCTATATCCGCTGAACTCGGCCGCCCTGATGCTCCCTTCGGCGGCGGGCTGGAGGGACCATCCTGTGGTACCGTCCTCGAAGTCCGGGTTCTGGATGTGGCTCAGCCTGTAGGGGTCCGTTGTCAATGGCTCGGTGTTGCCCTCGATGCAGTAGTGGCGATATAGCCGTCCGGCCCAGCGCACATTCTCCTCGTCGCAGTACGAGGAGTGGTACTCCTGGATACCGCCCAGCCCGAAGCAGGCCGGATAGGTCGCAAGCGTTCGCACCTGCATGTCCATGTAGACCTTGAAGCTCACCGTCGGGTCAACATTCAGGCTCTCGGTCGGCTGGGACATGTAACCCAGCACTACGCACATCCTGCGCGCGGCGTTAGGGAAGCGTTCCTCCCAGCGTGGCATCTCGTCGGTGATGCGACACCGGATGAAGTCCTTGGCCGCCTCCTCATCGGGCTGTTCGGGCAGGTAGCGCTCCCAGCAGATGTATCCGCCGCCCTTGATGGCGACGCGTGCGAACTCTGAGCTGCGGTCGTTTCCGTAGAACGTCCCGCCGTAGGGCATGAACGCCTTGCCTGCAAACTGCGGGTCCGCGTAGATGCGCTCGACGGCCTGGCGATAGACGTCATAGACCGGCTGGTCGCCGCCGCCGAACTCGTCCACGATGATCCCGTCCATGAGCGGGTTCTGGAAGCCCGGCGCGCCGGACCAGCGCTCGTAGGTCTCCGCGACCGCCGCCTCATCGCTGGCCGTGAGCTTCGGCACGCCGACGATGGAGATCCAGTTGCGGCCGGACCTCTTCCACTGTTCCAGCTCCGGCCCCGGCTGCCGGCTGACCATGGTGTTGACGTTCGGAAGCACGTCTCTGGCCAGGAACTCCCAGTCGTAGGGGCCGTACGGGTGGATGTGCGGATTCGCGCCGTAGAAGGCGTGCTGGAGCATCGGGATCGAGCGCACGATGAGCTGCTCCAGCCTCGCATTGCCCTCGCTTGCGATGTGGAGGGTATGCTCGCCGGCCAAGAGGTAGCGCATCGCCTCCAGGGTCGAGGTCCCCGCCTCCGAGTGCACGACGGCGGCGTCATCCTTGGCCTCTGAATCCACGGTGATACGGAGACTGCCGCCCTCACCGACGGCGGCGATGCTACGAATGAACACCCACCTGTCGCACGGGTTCGTGAAGACCTGGTCGCCCGTGATGCCGACCGGCTCGCGCAGGTTCAGCAGCTCCCAGACGAGGTTGTTGAGAATCCTGACATCCCTGAATTCCTCCGGCTGCCCGCGCCAGGTGACGGTTGTCCTGGACTCCTCGCCGATGCGGGCCCCGTCCGGCCCCAAGGCACTGACCCGCAGCAGATAGCGCCCCGGAGGCGCTTCCTGGACGTCGAAGATCACCTCCTGCCGGCCTGCCGCCGGCACCTGTCCGGTCTCCTTGCGTGCCAGCGGCGTAGCGGACCCTGGCTTGCAGAGGTCGGCTCGGATCCTCGTGCCCGCGGGCAGGGGGTGCATAGCGCGGGCGTCGAGCGCTGCAATGATCTTGCCAGGCCCGGGATAGGCGCGCGCCTCCACCTTGACCTTGTGGAAGTAAGTCACGTCCTTGCCCCGCTGCTCCGCCTCTTGCTTGTAGAGGCCGAACACCTCCTGTGTGGAAAGCGGCCGGTTGTAGATCCGCACCTCGTCGAGCAGCCCGTGGAAGCACTCCTTCCCCAGGCCCTGACAGCGTCCGATCCACAGCGGCACGTTCTCGATCTCCGGTCTCACGCTCTGCCTGGTCGAACTGTTCAGCAGACCGTCCCGGTATGTCTGACAGGACTTCCCGTTGAAGGCAAAGGCCAGGTGCGTCCATTCCTCCGGCTGGAGTTCGCCGAAGGTCCTGAACTGCTGGAAGCCTTTTCCGTCAGCCACGCAGGCCAGGAGACTGGCGCCGCCGCCGTAGGTGTTCACGGCGAGCACGAGCCGCTCGTCAGACCAGCCGCTGCCCGTGCTCCAGTTGACGAGACCGCCGTGCACGGTGATGGGGCAGCACCAGACGGCGATGGTGCCGGCCGCACCGATGTTGAGGCTCGGACTGGCGCCGCAGTCCACGTAGCCATCCGTGCCGCCCAACTCCAGCGCGGAGCCGTAGGGCCCCGCCACCCAGCCGACGTCGCCGAGAAGCTGCCCGTCGTTGCCGCTGCCGCTGTGGTCAACGGCCACGGCGCCCGCTCCCTCATTGAAGGGGTAGTAGGCCACCACCCCCTGCTCAGCGGCCCATGCTGACGCAATGAACAGGCCGCCCAGAACAAGCGCAAGACATGCTGATCTCACGGCTCTCTCATCACCTTTTCCCCTCTGCGCTGACGAGCCAGGCAGCACAGCTCGCCAGCGGCGCACACCACCAGACTCTCGGCCGGCGATCACCGTCAAGGTCCGCGAAGCCGGGGGCGCAAGTACACCTGGCAGTTCGCCTTGCCACAAGGTCTCTCCTGTGCCTTATCACGCTCCTGAGCAGCATCTCCAGGGAAGGCGAGGGGCGGGTCCACGTAGAAAGCGGCCTCGGTGTCTATTCCAGTATCGTGTCTGGCAACGGGGTGAACTGGGATGGTCTGCTTGGCTGTCGTGGCAGTGCTGGTCCTGAGCGCTATCGGCGCACACGCGCAGGTGCTGATAGAGGACGACTTCGAGCGCGGCCTGTCGGCCGACTGGGAGGTGCGTTCCGGTCAGTGGGAGGTAGTCGAGGCCCCCCATGCGGCCGGGAACCATGTCTTGCGGCTGTCAGGCAGCGGCGGACAGATAACGCGTGGGAACGAGGAATGGAGCAACGTCCGCCTCTCGGTCCGTGTGAGGATCGAGACAGCGGCCCCGCTCTATCATGTGAAGCTTGGCTTGCGCGCCGAGCGGCCGGACCGCAGCTACTTCATCAATCTGCGCAGCGATGGCCCAATCGTGGTTTTCCAGGACGGTGCGCAGTTCACTCAGCTTGGGCGCGTGGGCGAGCTTGACCTACGCCCCGGTCGCTGGTATCGAGCGGAACTGGAGGCATCCGGGCCCTTCCTCACCGCGAAAGCCTGGATCGAGGGCGAGGCGGACAGCGAAATCGAGGCCAGGTTCTACGAGCCATCCATCGAACGCGGCGCCATTCTCTTGACCCTCTGGATGCCTGAGGGCGAGGCCCAGGTCTTTTTTGACGATGTGGTCGTGAGAGAAGTGCCTGCGCGGTCGGAGCCCGCCGCCGGCCGCGTCCACACCATCCGCAATGAACTCGTGGAAGTGGCTTTCGATGAGAGCACGGCGCGGTTCTCGATTACTGACCGCCGCACTTCACGGCGCTGGTCCCAGCCGATCCAGGCGGCCCTGCTCAGTGTGAGTGATGTCGAGAGCACGTCAACCAGCCTGGCCTATCGTCTTCAGTCGCCTGCTGGCCCCGTCCGCGTTCGGCTTGAACTTGAGGCTAGCGCAGAACTGCTTGTGACCATCGAGCCGGACGGCAAGGGACGCCATGCCGATCTGTCCTATCCCGATGTCATCGAGCCGCCCGACCCCGCCGCTGAACTCGTCATCCCCACGGACGAGGGGATGATCGTTTCCGTCACGAGCGGCGACTTCCCGCGCATCGTGGGGGCCTACCACCACGGGCAGGGCGGCTGGCTGATGCCCTGGTGCGGCATGCTGATGGGCGACGAGGGCATTATGATGTTGGTGGAGACGCCCGACGACTTCCGGGGCCGCGTGGAGAGATTGCGCCCTGGCGAGGGCGAGTTGATCGGCGCCGGCATCACGTGGCTCCCGTCGCTGGATGACCTGCGCTACCCCCGACGCCTCCGGTACTGCCTGTTCGATGAGGGCGGGTATGTGGCGATGGCCAAGCGCTACCGCCAGCATCTCGTGGACATCGGGCGTTTCCGCACGCTGGCGGAGAAGGCTGAGGAGATCCCGGACGTTGCGCAGCTTATCGGTGCCATCAACATCCTCGACCGGTCGCGTGACGAGAGTACCCTGGACTGGATGATATCGCACGGCATCCGCCACGCCCTGTACAGTTGCGGCGGGTCACGGGAGAGAGTGGAGAAGGCCAAGGACGCCGGTTACGTGGTGAATAGGTACGACATCTACACCGATGTGGCCGGACCGGAGTTGCTTGAGGTCTGGGGCCCGCCCAGGTCCGACAAGGACCAGCGGCGCATCGGCTTCCCCGAGGAGTGCTACATACGCCGTGATGGCACGCCCAGGCCCGGCTTCCCCTACCCCGTTGGCGCCAGGGGCGGCGTTGATCCGGCGGGACGTGAGGGCAAGCGCATCCGCTGCTACAAGCGCTGCGCGGCGCCTCAACTGCGTTGGATGCAGGCCATCATCCCCGAGCAGATCGAGCAATACGGATACACCGCGCGCTTCATTGACGTAGAGACGGCGCACCCGCTCTACGAGTGTTACTCCGACCAGCACCCCGCCACCCGCACCCAGGACCGCGAGAACCGCATCAAGCTCTTCGACTACCTCCGCTCTCTGGGCCAGGTGTGCAGCTCGGAGGGAGGCGGTGACTGGCCGGCCCATGCGCTGCACTACCAGGAGGGCAGCCTGACCCTGACCCGCTTCGGTTATATTCCCGGCGTCTACGTGGGCACGGGGCCCTTCGATGTGCCCGAGGAGTACGTTCGCAACCAGCTAAATATGGCCATCCGCGTGCCGCTGCACAAGCTCGTGTACCACGACAGCGTGCTGATGACCTGGCGCTGGAATCACACGCCCAACCGCTGGCGTCAGCCGGACCGATGGGATGACTGGGACCTCCTGCACCTGCTCTACGGCGGAATGCCGATCTTTGTGGTGGACGAGGACAACATCGGAGAGAAGGGCGAGCGCGTCCTCCAAAGCTACCACACGATCTGCGACTTCACGGAGAAGGTCGGGGGGCATGAGATGGTGTCTCATCGCTTCCTGACGCCGGATCGGATGGTGCAGGAGACGCGGTTCGCCAACGGCCACGGCGTCATCGTCAACTTCTCGCAAGACAAGCCCTTCGAGTGCGAACAGGGGACCATCGAGCCCCGATCCTTTGCCCTCCTTGAGGAGTGACTCGCGAAGAGCCAGGTGCCATGCGATTGACGGACGGGGGCAGGCCACTATCCTATGCGTGATTCGCAAAGCGGCCTCGCAATCAAACAAGCCTCGAGTCAGCCTGCGGTAACCTCGCGTGCCCTGATCCTGGGAGCGATCCTCATCCGCTTCAATGTGTACTGGGTGATGATGGTCGAGGGGATCTGGCACACCGGCCACCCCACCGTCATGGCGCTCCCCTGGGGCGTGGTCTTCAACATCATCCTCCTGCTGCTGGCGCGGCTGAATGCAATCCCTGGGGTGTCGATACCTGAGAGTGCCATCGACAAGCGCCCCAGTATCCCGCTCGCTGCACTCATCAATGAACACCCCCTGTACCAAGTCCTCAGCGTACTGGACTGGTGTGTAGAGCAGATACTGGGGAGCTATAGTCCGACAGATCGTTCTATCAACCAGTAGACACTATACCAGGACAGGCTCATCCGTTCAGAAGGCGTCTGCTTTCTTCTTAGCCCACTTCCCTCTCTCCCCCAGCAGAAAAACTCATTCTAAGCCCGTTTTGGGCCGTTTCTCGTTTCACAAGGGTTTTTCATCATGGGCACGCGAAAACATGCAGTTAGAGCGATTTTTGGGCCGATTTACCCCGCTTTTCTCGGGATTTGAGAGCCAGAATGGGCATAGAGAGCATATCCACAGGCAGACAAATCCATCACAACCCCGTTCATCACCTGCACTGCACACAGCCCCATCCCTAGCCGGCCTACCTCGGTCGCTCAAGAGAAGGCGTAGTGTATCATCCTATCGCAACTACTCAGCTTGCCCGCCCTGGCGGCGAAGCGCCAGGCGATGCGAGAATGGGGGACAGGCCGCGTAGTCCCGACACCGGTCTTCTTTTGCTAGGTTGCTGCCCCGCAACGTCCGACGGGCTGGCCGTCCGGTGCCGCCCTGTCGGATTGATCTACTGTACCTTTTGTCATCAGCGGGCAAACGCTATGTCGTAGCTTGCCCCGTGCTGGCAGATAATCTCCAGTACCGTCTCCGCCGCATCTGCGGAGAGGATGCGGACGTTCTCGCGGGCATCCGGCAGATGCCAGGCGCAAACGGTTCCCGTCGCCTCCAGCAGACGCCACGCCCCGCGAAGGGTGACACGCAGCGGCTGCGGCTGGTTCACTCCGTTCTCCAGGTTCAGATCGGGGTCAGCCAAGCTCAGATCCAACTGCCCATCCCGCACCGCTTCCGCCATGATGAGGCACGGCCGGTCAACGGCTTTGATCTGGAGCGTCTCAGTGGCGACCGCGTGCGGGGTGACTTCCTGCGGGACGAAGAACACACAGCCCCATCGGCGAGCCGCGGTGTGCCAGACGATGTGAGCGGCCTGGTCGCGCTGAATAACGCGGTAAGACGGTTCGGCAGCAAGCCTCTGCATCGCCTCCGGGCTCGCCCGCACTACCAACACATATTCATAGCTTGCCGTGCCGGGGGCCTTGCCGTGGTCAATCCAGGCGGTGAGGAAATCCCCTTCTGTGTCCCCCAGGTCCTGATAGTCCCGGTTCTTATGATGCCTACGTGCCACAGTGACCGTCTGCCCCGCGGGCAGGTAATAACCGGTCTGCTGAACATCGAGGAACCAGTGGGGGCCGGCCTCGTCAAGGGTTCGTTCCTCCGGGAAGGCGGTGAACTCCGCCCCATCAAGCGAGGTCGGGATGAACTCACCTTTCCCGTTCTTGGGCAGGCATTTCTGGCAGAGAGTTGTCTGCGTAGGATACTCCGCCTCGTCGCAGGAGATGTCGGAACCCAAACAGAGGATCTGTTCGTCATTGAAGAACCAGCTCTTTCTTCCTTTGAGGGTCTTGTTGTCGGGCATGCGCTGGTTCAGAGTCATGGCGAAGATCCCCTGGCGACCTTGATGTGAGAGCCCGCCCACGAGAGTTTCGGGCGAACGCGTAGAAGTCCAGCCCTTGTCTATCTTATCCAGCGGGAGTTGAGGGACGGTGGTGCCCTCGAATCGTCGCCAGTCCCAACCAAGCACCTCGCGACCACTTGCTTCCGCGCTGACAGGAGTTCCGCCAGCGAGGATCTCCAGATGGCCCAAACCCTGGAAAAGCCCGAAGCAGTTCACGTTGCCCTCTCTCTCACTTCCCCAGACATACTTGCTCTGGCCATGGACGCTGGCAAGCCAGTTATCGCGGCGATGGGAAAGGAGAGCGGCGTATGGCATCACGAAAGTCCCATTGGGGTCCGGCTCAGGCCCGATCCCCAGACCGCGATATGGTTCATTGTTGACTGCCTCAGGCACCAGGCGCAGATACGCTGCCGCTACTTCGGGATCGATTTCCTGCTTTCCATCCGACGTTCCACAGCGCGCCAGAACCTCCAGTCCTTGCGGAGCAATGACCTGGTAACTCGAGAATGGACGCCGTCCGCTGAGCGAGAGCGGCAAATCAAGCTGATTGCAGTATATCCGCTGTGCGAGCATTGCCCGGCGGAGCCGCTCATGCGCTTCAGCGCTCAGACGCCAAGGCGTGTCGCTCAGTTGTTGGAGCAGCGGAGGCAACGTTCCGAAGGCGTTCCTCGCGTAGGCGAAATAGTGACCGCGGTGATGGTAGGCGCAACCGTCAATCTTCAGGGCGCTTGTTGGTTGCAGCATTGACCGCTCCAGCATCGCTTTTAGCGCCCTCAGCCAGCGGACCTGCTCAGTCGCCTCAACCTGCACGAGACAGGCGCGCAGGATGGGGCGTACGTAAAGGTGGTAGTAATCCATGTTGGAGGGAGGGTCAGCCTCGGCGAAGATCGCGCCGCCGCCGTAGTTCCAGAGAAGGTAGTCACATTGGCGCGCCAGTCGCCCCGCCTCCGCCAGCACGTCGCGCATCAGAAACACGGCGTTGGCCCAGCGTCCTCCGACCCACCAGTTCCAATGGAAGCCGGCTCCTGCCTGCATCCCCTGGTCACAGAGATAGTCTTCAAGGAGAAGGAAGGCTTCAGCCAGCCGGCGACGTTGCTCCGCATCACGGCTGGCCCGATATGCGCTCGCGACCTGATAGGCAAGGGAGCTTATGGGCCTGGGGGTCTGCATGCCAAGCCAGCCGGGGCCGTGCTCGTCCGGCCAGTACGCACTCTCCTTGGCTCCATGTTCCCCAACTCTGCCACAGTACTGATAGTGTCTGTCAATGCCTGGCCCTCCGCGCACGCCGTGCTCATCCCGCACTATGCCCAGCGCCTTGACCCGTTCACAAAGGTCGTTTACCCGTGCTTCGTCAATGCCTGGACCCTCGGCGGGACCCAACAGCTTGCGGATGCCCGCCAGTTCCGCCTCAGTGACACGGTCGGGCTTGGGGAAGCGCTGCTCGTCCGGCACAGGGCGCCGCCACTGCGCCTCCTTCTCCGGGATGAGCGCCCGACCCCTCCAGGTGAGTGTGTTATACTTGATGAAATCCAGAAACACAGTCCCCTTCTCCACCTGGCTGGGCGCGACGATGCGGATGTTATCCACCTTCGCCGTCGGCTTGCCGCTTGGGAAATCGGGATAGAAAGGACGGCCCTGCCGCCAGCCGGTGAACTCCAGCGGAAATCGGAAGGAGCCGGTGACTTCGTCTCCCTCCCGGAACTCAAAGACCAGCGCATCTGGAATTGGCTCTTCCACGTACACCCACGCGGCGAAGGAGGCCTTGTTATTGTTGCTGAGGCCGCCGACGCGAGCTATATCCCCAATGCCGTGGTGGATGACCAACTCGTCGCTCTGGGCCCAATCCCAGCGCAGCGAATTGCTGCCCTGCTTGCTGTGCCACGGACTGAGGCTCAGACTCTCCGGTCGGGTCGCGGTGAAGTAAGGCGGCACGCCGTCTTCGAACGACTCGT
Source organism: uncultured bacterium (assembly GCA_965603135.1). GTDB lineage: Bacteria > Armatimonadota > Zipacnadia > Zipacnadales > UBA5352 > CBFDBV01. The sequence continues at coordinate 7,210 of CBFDBV010000020.1, read as the reverse complement.
AGTACTCGCCCTGCTGGCCCCAGGCCATGGTGCAGGCAGCCAAGACAAACGTAAAGGCCACGAGCATTGTGCTCATGTTACTCATCTTACTCCTCTTGATTGCGTGACGGCTCCTGTCGCCCCCGTATTCTCCGTACGCGCCGGTGTCTTTGCCAGGTGAGTAGCTACCGCGATTCTAACCGGGATTACCCATATCAAATGGGTATCGTTCCTTCATGGGCTGAGGAGCTGCCGATCTGACGTGCAGGTTGCCCGTTGGAAACACAGGCACCTTCTCTTCAGGTCGCGAAACCCTGACGAACCCGACGCTGCCGGCACTCATGGCGCTCTGGAGGGCCTGAAGCTGCCCGACAGACGGACAGCAGGCGCGAGGGCAATCCCGTTTCGGTGAAGACCACGTTTAGTTGCTCCTGTTGGCCCTCACCCATTGGGTGCCTCCGGCGATCCTTGCTGCGATGCCCGCTACGACGCGCCTACCGCCAGTTTCTTGGCGTCCTTACCGAAAACCTCCCTGCTCATATGGGCAATGCGGGTTGGATACTACCGGGTTAGGCATCAGAGAGGGGCAGTTCGCTATTCCACTGGCCATGACGCACCTCGCTGGCCCCGGCAGAGGGACGGATGGTGACAGGCATGAGAAGATGATGCTCCTGAGCAGAGAGGCAGCTTCGATCGTTGCACGGCTGAGTGCTGACCTTGAGTGCAGGTTCCAACTCGCCGGGGGTGAAGTCACGAGACACTGTCAGCGGGACATGGATCCATACTTCGCCCTCGTAAACGCACACGGGATCGTCACTGAAGGGCGGGATAACGCGTCTGCCGTCAGGATAGGCGACTTCACCCAAGGGCACACCAGCGAGGTCGTCGAGGCTGACCTGCGTGGGCATCAGGTGCTCCTGAAGCGGCTCGTGACAGTTGATATGGTAGCCATCGGCAATCTGCAGGCGAACAGCCACCGTGAAGGTCTCTCCCGGAGAAACGGTAGTCCGAGACGAAGAGACCTCGACCGTGATCGGGCCTTTGCGCGACCGGCCATCGGCCCTGTCCCCTGCGCGCGTATGTGGGACCGTCGCGAGGGCGTCCCCCGGCCTGTCCAGGTACGAGGCGAGTAAGAGAACCAGCGACTGGGTGGCGCCGGGCGCCTGACGCATCGCGCCGACGAAGGCGCGGAGCGTTGACTCGGCGGCATCGGTGTAGCGCGGCTCCCCGGTGATGCGGCCAAGGCGCACGAGGAGCCGAGCGGCGACGCCATTGCCCGATGGGATCGCCGAGTCATGCGCGCGCTTGGACCTGATCAGCAGACCCTCGTGGTCGGCGGAGGTGAAGAAAAAGCCTCCGCGCTCGTGGTCCCGGAAGTCCGCCAGCAGCACATCGGCCAAGCCTTTTGCTTCCTCGAGCCACCGCTTGCGACCGGTTGCCTCATAGAGATCAACGAGGCCCTGGGCGAAAAGGGCGTAGTCGTCGAGGTAGCCCTGGATCCGGGCCACGCCTTTGCGGTAGCTCCGCAGCAGTTTGCCGCCGCGACTCATCTCAGTCAGGATGAAATCAGCCGCTCTCTCGGCCGCCGACAAGTAGCGAGGCTGGTCGAGGTGCTGACCGGCGAAGGCGAGGGAGCCGATCATCAGGCCGTTCCAGGCCGTGAGCATCTTGTCGTCCAGGTGCGGCCAGACGCGCCGGTCGCGATGCTCGCGGAGCTTCCGCCGCGCGACCTGAAGCCTGGCACGCAGGTCGGCCTCGGGCAGCTCCTCAGCCTGGGCGATCTCGCGAAAGCCCCGGGTCAGGTGCAGAGCGTTGGCGCGGCTTCGCCGCCCGGAGGCCTCCTCGCGGAAGTTGCCGCCCGCGTTCACGTTGTAGGCGCGGCAGAACGGCTCACCGGCGTCGGGACCGAGGATGTCGAGGACCTCATCGTGCCGCCAGACGTAGAACTTGCCCTCCTCCCCCTCGCTGTCAGCGTCTAGAGCGGAATAGAACCCGCCGCGGTCGTCCTGCATCTCGCGCAGTACCCAGCCGTAGATGCTCTCCGCCACCTCCCGGAAGTGCTCATCGCCGGTCGCAAGGTACCCCTGAACGTAGATGCGAGAGAGCTGGGCGTTGTCGTAGAGCATCTTCTCGAAATGCGGCACCAGCCACCTCTCGTCCGTTGAGTACCGATGAGAACCCCCGCCGACATGGTCGTGAATCCCGCCGCGGGCCATTGCCTCCAGAGTCCGGGTCGCCATGCGCACGGCGACACGTTCCCGGGTGCGAGCGTGCTCGTACAGGATTAGTTCGAGGCTGGTGTGGGGTGGAAACTTGGGCGCACCCCCAAACCATCCCAGCTGAGCGTCGAACGACTCGCGCAGTCGGGACAGCGCCTCGGCGACGACACTGCGATCCAGCTCGCCGGTCCCGGGCGCGTCCGCAGGAGCCGAGAGAGCGCGAAGCGCAGCGGAAAGCTGGTCCGCCTGCGCCTCCACCTCATCCCGCCCAATGCGCCACATCTCCGACAGCCTGGTAAGAAGCGTCTTGAAGCCAGGCCGGCCAAAACGGTCCTCGGGGGCGAAGTAGGTCCCCGCGTACCAGGGCTTGCGGTCGGGCGTTAGCCACACGGAGTTGGGCCAGCCGCCACTGCCCGTCAGGAGCTGGGTGGCGTGCATATAGACCTCGTCAAGGTCCGGGCGCTCTGCGCGGTCCACCTTGATGGCTACGTAGTTGTCGTTGAGGATGCGCGCGACTTCCTGGCTCTCGAACGACTCGCGCTCCATCACGTGGCACCAGTGACACGTCGAGTAGCCAACAGATACGAAGACCGGCTTGTCCGCTTCCCTGGCGCGCTCGAAGGCCTCATTGCCCCACGGATACCAGTCAACCGGGTTGCGCGCGTTTTGTAGCAGATAAGGGCTCGTTTGGAAGATGAGTCGGTTGAACTCCGGGCCGCCGTCAGGCGGGAGCTGGGCAATGTCCTCGTGCGAGGGCAAGGGTGCGGACACGTGACCTTCCTCCTCGGCGCGGCAGCGGTGGATCCCCAGGCGCACGCCTATGATAACAACGATGAGGACCAGCAGCGCTATCGCACTTCTCGAGTGCAGGATGGTCTTCATACCTGATGTGGCCTTGAGACGCCGCGAAGTCCTCGACTCGCCGGCCCGCACCGAGCACGCCCACTTGCCCGGGCAAGGCGCCCAGAGATTGGCCAAGCCCGAACAGGTCCTCGTCTCGTGGCACGGGGGCGCCCTTCATATCGTATTGCTGGCTACCGGCACACCAGTTGGGCTCAGAAATGCCGCCTCACGCATTTGTCGCTGACCATCTTCCCACACGAAGACCCTCTGCCGCGCTGGCCTTAGTGGATGATTTCACTCCACATTTCGTCCCCCTATAGACGAACCACGCAGCCACAGGGTCATCCGAACGCCGCCAATCTGCACGGGCCTAGCCGGTTCCCACTCGTCCGCTGCGGTGACCTTGCGGTGGCTGTAGGGCATGGGCTTGGCCAGTGTTCGAGAACGGTTGGCTTAGCCTGGGCCTCCGCACCCGCGCGGCGTCCCCGTCCCACTCGGCGGTTCCAAACCTGCGCTGCCAGGCGGCCCAGCTTTCTCAGCGTAACCCTCGTACCCCGCTCCTTGCCGTTATCGTGGAGAATGGCGCAGCCCAGCGCCGCAGTCCGGCGGCGGCCGTACGGCCCATACTGCGTCGTCAGCTCAATTATCCGGCGCGTCACACCCGCCTGCTCATTTGGCACCCATCGCCCGCGGAGCTTGCCGAGAAGGGTGCAGAGGTAACGATCGTCGGCAGCGAGGCCGGCAAGACCTACGAAGGCAAGAACGGGCGAGTGCAGGTCACCGCGGACAAGGCGGGCGATGAGGTCAGCGCCGACCAGTTCGACGCGATTGTGGTCCCGGGCGGCAAGGCGCCCGCCAGGATGCGCAAGAACCAGGCGATGGTCAAGCTCGTTCAGCGCGCGGCTGCGGCGGGCAAGCCGATAGCCGCCATCTGCCACGGGACGCAGTTGTTGGCCACCGCCGGCGTGCTCGAAGGGCGCACAGTGACCTCGTGGTCCGGCGTCCAGGACGAGATAAGGAGTTTTGGGGCAGACTGGCGCGATGAGGAGGTCATCGTCGACGGCAACCTGATAAACTCGCACCAGCCAGGAGGCATCCCGGCATTCAACGCGGCGGTCGTGAGGGCGTTGTCAGGCTGAGCGCACCGGCGCGGGTCCCGCTATGCCGAACCAGGATGACCTCGTGCCTCTGTCAGCCCTCGCGGCGCCGGGGGCTGGTTGTCCTCACGAGATTGCCGCAGCCTCGAACTGCTCCAGGAGCGTCCCGCGCCTCAGGACCGGCACCTGGGACTCGAAACTGGGCCGGTCGCCAAGGTAGAAGACCCCGATCGGGATCTCCTCGCCCCACTTGAAGGCCAGCTCCAGTGCGGCAGCGCGGTCACGAGGATCGTGGGACTCATCAATCGGCCGCACGCGTTCGCGGTACCACTGGAAGGTGTTCAGCCGGTTGAAGGTGACGCAGGGCTGGAGGATGTCCAGGAGGACGAAGCCTCGATCCTGCTCAAGGGCGGCGACCATCATCTCCCGCAGGTGATCGCGGTCGCCGACGAGGGAGCGCGCGACCAAGGACGCGTCCTCGACGATGGCCAGGGCGAGAGGATTGAAGGGCTGTGCGATGACCCCGTAGGTCTGGACCTTGGTGGTGAAGCCCAGCTCGGAGGTCGGTGAGGCCTGGCCCTTGGTCAGGCCGTAGACCTGGTTGCGGTGGACGAATGCCTTGACGCCGATGTTCCGGCGGACAGCATGCAGGAAGTGGTTGCCCCCCTCGCCGTACATGTCGCCGTCGCCGGTGGTGACGACGACCTCCAGGCTGTGGTTGGCGAGCTTGATGCCGGTGGCGGCCGGCAGCGCGCGGCCGTGCAGCCCGTTGAAGAGGTTGGCCTGCGTGTAGTGCGGCAACTTGGCGCCCTGGCCGATGCCGGACACAAGCACCAGGCTCTTGCGGTCCACGCCCGCCTCCTCGATGGCCCTGTTCAGGGCCTCCAGAATGGCGAAGTTCCCGCAGCCTGGACACCACGCGGGCCTGGTGTCGGATGGGAGCTTACTCATGATCGCACCCTCGCGGCGATCTCCTCGCCGTTGAAGGGCAGCCCGTCGTACCTGAGCAGCAGCTCGCAGTCCTCCAGCACATCGCGCTCCCGCAGCAACTCACGGGTGGTGTCGAGGATCACCTGGTCAACCGCAGCGGTGTCAATGGAGACGATGATCGCCTGCTCACCCTCGTTCTCAATGGCCAGCGCGGTCAGAGTGAGGGGATCGTTCACTCGCGTGGCGATCCGCAGATTGAACTGCCCGCGCAACGCCACCGGACGGTCCGGGGTGATGTCGCGCGTGGCCCAGCCAAGCTTTGCCTTGTTAGCCATTGTCATCGCTCTTCAGTTGGGATTACCCATATGAAATGGGCGCTCTCCGTTCCTAGGCTGAGCGACTGCTCATGCGGTGTCGAAGTTAGCCGTCTGGGCTGCAGATACCTTACTCCTCAGTCAAGGCGAACGCTATGAAGCCCATCTCGCCAGTAGCCGCGGCGCTCCGTGAGGCTTGGATTGCCTGGAGAGTTCGGCAACAGGCATGGCGGCACTCGTGTGTCGGCAGGAACCACGGGACAGCCCCAGCTCTGACGGCGTTCAACTCGGGGGACACCTCAGTCCCCAACTCTCTCCAGAAGCAGCATCACCGCCACCAGCCGGTCATCGCGCACCTGCATATGCGCCCCGACACAGAAGAGGCTCTGTTGGCGACGCCTGCCGCGTTGGGTGAGCTGCTGAGGCAGACTTGGGACGACCGTGCATGCCAGCCGGAGCATACCCCGACCATAGCTGTGCCGCACAGCAGAGTCAACAACTGCGTATGTTGTCCCCCGAACTCTCGAGTTCTGCCACTCCTGCCTCCGGGATCAGCAGAGTTGACTGCGAGCCATCCTGTGGGTATGATCGTGCGCACGCCGTCGGGGAGGTCCTCACCAGGCAACCGGGGGCTACCCATCGGCCAGCATCGCGCCGAGTTGACAAGTGTCGGGAAGGCGCGAGCACCACTGACAGCCACTGGCTACGCGAGAAGCAGGCCGGCGCCCGACAAGGCGGCACGAGACTGACGAGGTAATGATGGCATCCGCACGCAAAGCCCTCGTCGTGCTGATGGACGCCGCCCACCGGGACTTCGCCGACCCCGCCTGGGTGGCTTCGTCCGTCTCGCCGCTGGACGCTTGCGTTGCTGGCAGTCAAGCTCAATGATCTTCGTCGCTCAGTATCTTGGCCAGTGCCTGTCGCTGCTCCTTCGGCAGGGCCGCGAGCGCCTTTGCCAGTTGGGGGGTCTCGGCGTGAAGCTGGGGTTTCCGTTCCGTGTCCTCGGCCTCGACGCCGGCTACCCGGTCAACAGCCTCAGCCACGTCCTGAGCGAGGACCTCGGTGTTGACCTGGGTGGTGCTCACGTCCGAGTGGTCGGGGGAGCTGTTGGATCCCCTGAACGTCTGGTACGGCCCTGAGCAAGCGGGCCGCGCGTGACGCCGTCAACGGTCCAGTCGGTGCAGGACGATGACGCGGTCCGCAGCGACGGAGCCCCTGCCTAGCCAGCGAACCCGGTACTCGGCCTGCCCGGCCTGCCTGACGTCGAAGGGCAGCGGCACGTCCGCATACTCTTCACCGAGCCGATCTGCGCCAACCTTGGCGCTTGCTAGCCGCCCGCCCATGAAGACATCCACCAGCAGGGGCGCATCGGCGGGCACTGAGCCGCGCAACCGGAAGCATGCCGCATACGCGCCCGGCGGCAGGTCCTGGTAGGGACCCCACGTGAGAAACGTGTCGCCCGCATCGATCCCCTCGGCTGCCTCCCACGCCAGCCCGTCGCTGGCCACCTGTCCTTCCCGAAAACGCCATCCGGACGCCAGCCCGTCGTGGGGTCGGCGCAAGCGGCCCGGTCAGTGCGAGGCAATACGTCCATTTCGGAGTGCGGCCGGGGTCTCGGCGCGTGTTGGTGGGCAGGGCTAAGGACTGCTCGAGGACTTGGCTTCCCGTGTGCAAGCACGTGGTCAGGTCGAGGAGGTGCCACCCACAGCGGGGCGTCAGCGGGCTTCGGCGTCTTCAGGCAGCTCTTCGTTCGTAGTGGTGGTGAAGGCCACCGATTTCGGGCACCTCGGTCACTTCTCCGGCCTCGAAGCTCTGGACTCTGCGCGGC
>CBFDBV010000019.1:0-23390 GCA_965603135.1 uncultured bacterium | reverse complement strand
ACCGTCCCGACACGCTTCAGCCGCAGGTTCTCACGCTCCAGCCGTTCCAGCCGCTCTTCGATTCCTTCGCGCCTTGTCTCAGTCATCATCATCGCCCTCGTCGTTGCTTTACTTGACGCTAAGCCCTGGGTCAGCCACCCTCGCGTCTGCCGAACCGCCTCGCGATCAGGTCCCAGGCGCTGTCCAACTCCCGCACCCGCATCAGCTTGCAGGCCGCGAAGAAGACGATTCCGCCCAGCACCATCGGCGCCAACACCGTCAGCCCGCGTGCCCAGTGACTACCCGTCCCCAGCAGCTCGCTCAGGTAGAACCCGCCCGCATACAGCACCGCGCCGAAGATGACCGCCGGCGGCAGAACGCGCAGGGCAGAAAAGACAGTAGCGAGTAGCGAGTAGCGAGTAGCGAGTGACGGCCTACGACCCGGCGTGCCTACCGCCTTGCCTTTGCCGTTGCTCGCCACTCGCGACTCGCTACTGCCGTTCCTGCCGTTCCTCTCCTTCCCACTCGCCACTCGCCACTCGCCACTGCCGTTCACTCGCATCTCCAATAGCACTATCAGCAGCCCGGCATTGACGATCCCGCTCAGCGCCGTCGCCATCGCCAGGCCCGCCACCTTATACGGCCCGTCCAGCAGCACCGCCGCAATCACGCACACCGCCACCGAGATGATCCCGACGATCACCGGCGTCACCGTATCGTGCCGCGCGTAGAACGCCCGCGCCGCCACATACACCGTCCCCAGCGGCACAATCCCAACGCTGAACCACAGCAGCGTGGTGGTGACCGCGTGCACCCCGGCCTCATCGAACCCCGGCCACAGGAAGCGCACCATCGGCCCCGCCAGCCCCAACATCAACGCCGTCGCGGGGAGGCTCAGGAAAAGCATATTGCGCATCCCGAAGGAGAAGTCCCGGCGGTACTGATCCTCCTCGCCGCGCGCGAAGTCATGCGACAGCGCCGGGAAGAGCGCGATGGCGATGCCCGCGCCGAACATCCGCGGCGGGAACTTCCACAGATGGTTGGCGTACTGGAGCGTGGACACTCCGCCCTCCGGGTCGGCGGCGGTCGCGAGGGCCTTGGTGATGACGAAGTTGATCTCGGCGATGGCCAACCCCAGCATCACCGGCAGCGCCAGGATCAGAACGCGCCGGACGCCCTCGTCTCCCCCTCCCCGTAGGGCGGGCTTCCAGCCCGCCAGGAAAACCGTGGGCTTCCGGCCGCTCCCCCTCCCGGTAGGGCGGGCTTCCAGCCCGCCAGGCACACCGGGGCCTTCCGACGGCGGGCTGGAAGCCCGCCCTACTGACGTGGGGCCGGACGACCCGCCTTGCCTGCGAAGCGCCCCGAGTTGCACCAGGAAGTTGCCGATGAACGCGCCCAGCAGCACCGCATAAGCCAGCGTCGGCAGCCCCAACAGCCACGGAGCCAGCACCGCCCCCGCCACGATGGTGCAGTTGTAGATGATCGGCCCCATCGCCGGCCAGAAGAAGTGCTTCAGCGCGTTGAGCGTGCCCATCAGCAGCCCGCCCAGCGCGAAGAACACCTGCGCGGGGAACATAATGCGCATCATCGCCCCGCAGGTCTTCAGTATCTCCGGATGCTCGCCCACCCAGCCGGGGCTGATAAGGCGCGCCAGCGGCTCAGCCGCCAGCACGCCTACGCCCGCCAGGAGGGCCGCCCCCATCGCCAGCAGCCAGAACAGGGCGCTGAAGGTCCGCCACGCCTGTTGCTCTTTGCCCTCCGCCAGGTACTTGGTGAACACGGGGACGAAGCCGGTGCGCAGCGCGCCGCCCGCCACCAGGAAATACAGCAGGTCCGGGATGCTGGAGGCGTTAAAGAACGCGTCGGCGCCCTCGCGCCCGAAGCGCGCGCCTATCGCCACGTCACGCAGCAGCCCGGTGAGGCCGCTCATAAAGGTGGCGAAGACCATCAGGACGGCTGCGGAGGCCATCCAGGAGGTCGCGCCGGAGGGGGTTGTCTGTTCGCCGGTATCAGCGGGCATACGAGCGTATCATACCGCCTCGCGAGGCAAATGACAAGCGGCCCGCCCGACGGCAAAGGCAAACCGCAGACACGCAGAGAACACTGAGAATGCGCAGCATTCTCTTAAGAGAAATCTTCGATTTCTCAGAGAGAACGGCAAACGAATAGCGAGACAAGACACACCGCGTAGGTCGGGCTTCCAGCCCGACGCCGTAGCCTTGGCCAAGGGGGGGCCGACGCCGTTGGGGAACCGCATCGCCCTTAGCAGTCGCCCCCGGCGACGCTACATTGCAGTAATGCTTGCCTGCGCGAGTCCAGGTGACACTGTCTGAGGCCGTTCTCGTCGAGGTACGTACGTTGCCGTTGTCTGCGCTCTCTGCGGTAAGACGTGTCGTTGCCGTAGCTCGCCACTCACAACTCGCAACTGTCGTTATCCTTGACTCGCTCGAACAAATGTGCTAGCCTGTGCCGCATCGTTGGCACAGGCGACACCTCCGAAGGGCCTGATACGCCTTGCTTGCCCTCCTACTGGCGGTGATGATCGCCCTCTGCTTTCCCGCGTGGGCGCAGATGCCCGACTTCTCTGTGCCCACGCTCTCAGTCTGCGCGGCCGACGAACAGCCGGGCCAGGCGGACGCACAGGATGAGGCCGCTGACCAAGCCGGCATCCCTGACGAGCGCCCGGTGGACCGCTCCAAGACGGGCCGCGATCGCGCGCCCATCATCCACCTCCCCGTGGTGGACATGCCGCCGGTGCTCGACGGCGATCTGTCCGATCCGTGCTGGCGACGGTCCTATCACAGCGACGGCTTCTGGAACTGCGACCAGGACCGCGCGCCAGATCAGAGGTCCGAGATCTGGCTGTGCGTGGACGCGGGGCACCTCTACGTGGCCTCGTATTTCCACGACACGGAGCCCGAGAAGATACACTACGAGCAGAAGAAACGCAACGGCAACATTTGGACCGACGACTTCATCAAGATCCACATTGACCCCACCTACACGCAGGGCGGGAACTACCGCTTCCACGTGACGCCCCGGGGGACGATGAAGGAGGATATCCCCGGCGGCAGTGACGCCAAGATCGAGTGGCGCGGCGACTGGCGCGCCGCCGGCACCGTCGTCCCGGACGGCTGGACGGCCGAGGTCGCCATCCCCTGGGGGGTCTTGCGCTACCCGAAGGGCCAGAGCGAGATCGGGGTTGCCATTGCCCGCCACATCCCCCGCACCGACGAGTGGACCGCTTGGCCTGACATGGGCGCGGGCTGGGACAACAAGGAATGGGCGCGCATCGTCGGCCTGAGGCTGCCTCACATCAAGCGCCCCGTGATCTTCATGCCCAACGTGCAGACCGAGTGGACCGAGGACCACTTCCGCAACAACGTCGGTCTCGACGTGAAGCACACCTTCGAGAACGGCCTGACGGCCGTGGCGACCTGGCAGCCCGACTTCCGCAACATCGAGGACGAGGTCGAGTCAATAGACTTCTCCTACACCGAGCGCTACTACCGCGATCGCCGTCCATTCTTCACAACCGGCAGCGGCTTCATCCCGGGCGGCGACGTGTTCTACTCGCGCCGCATCGAGGACCTCGACCTCGGTTTCAAGGTCTTCGGCCGCGTCAAGGACACCGACATCGGCCTCCTGCACGCCTTGACCTTCGGCGAGCGCAATGACCTGGCCACCGAGGTCCGGCACAAGATTGATGACAACTTGTCCTGTATGGGCCAGTACGTGCGGCGCGACGTGCGCGGCGACCCGCTCAACCAGGTGTTCGGCACCAGGCTCGAGCGCTACGAGCCCAAGGGCTGCGGCGGCCTCTGGATGAGCACCAACTTCTCCGAGAGCGACACCCGAGGCGGCGCGCACGGCAACAAGTGGGGCCTCCACCTGGACCGCTGGCGCGGCGAGGGCCACTGGGGATACTGGGCCGGCTACGAGGCCGTCGGCGCGCACTACGACCCCCAGGATGGCTTCGCGCCCGAGGTGGACAGGCGCGGCCCTTACGTGGGCTTTAGCCTCTGGGAAAAGCCCCAGGACAGTTGGATCAAGAGCTATGGCGGACACATCTCCTGGGATCGCAGCGAGCACTTCGACGGCACCCTGTTCAAGGAGAACTACGGCTTCGGGGCCAACTTGGTGCGCAAGCAGCAGAAGGACGGGCTCAGCCTCTGGATGGGTTGGACCGACCGACCGCCCAACTACGACCACACCATCAGGCTCCAGTACTGGTGGGGCGAGGGGGAGTTACACAAGGGCGGTCATCTCTCTTGCGCGTGGGGTGACCGAGCCAGCGGCGACTATGTCCGCTACACCGCCGGCTATCAGTGGGAGTTCGTGGAGGATTTCTACGGCAACCTGTACTACGAGCGCCGCAAGAGCGACTACTGGGACCTGGCCACAGAGGACGAGGACATTGACCGGCTGACCTTGAAGCTCAACTACGACCTCGACGAGGAGCATGGCCTCGGCTTCTGTATGCGCACAGGCACCGCCGGAACGAACGCCTTCCTGACCTATCGCCAGGCCGTGCGCGAGGGCGAGGACATGTTCATCATCCTCGGCGACCCCAACGCCGATCATACCCAGGCGAGGATAGCGTTTCAGACCAAGTGGATATGGAGGTGAGAACGGACCGACACCCGACATCCGACCAACGGCCAACGGCACACAGCACTCGGGTGGCGAGTAACTCGCTACTTGCCACTCGCTACTGTCGTTCCTGCCGTTTTCCTACTCGTCACTCGTCTTCTCTTTTGCCTCCTCAGTCAAGCGTGTGACTGCTGCGGCCACTCGCCGGCTCAGCTCCTCCGCGCTTATCGGCAGACCCTCGCCATCGTACGCCTCCTTGAGTTCGCGATCCAGGAGCACGCACAGATCGGCATTGCTTCCCCCCCCGTCGTGCGCCAGGTAGATCACCTTCTCTTTCCGCGTGTCCTCCGGGTCGGTCACGGGGACGGTGAACTTCGTCTCACCGTTGATGGCCAGCCCCTGCTCGCAGCCGAGCCGGACCTCCGCGACGCGCGCCCTTGCTTCCTCCTGCGAGGTATCCTGGAAGATCACGCGCATCCGCGCCGGGTCCACTGTGCCCAGCGCCTCTCCTATGACCGCGGAATCGACATGACAGGGGTCGCCGGCACACAGGAAGACCTCGATCACGACCTTCGCGTCCTCCGCGCCTGTGTCCTCGGGCATCTCCCAGTCCTCCAGATCATACTCCGGGCTACGCGTCCACCCGTAGATGACCCCCTTCACGCTCTGCTCCCCTCGCGCGATCTCGCTGATGGTCTGGTAGTTCACAACGATGGCGACCACCAGGAGAACAACCAGCGCCAACAGCAGTCCCCGGAGGCCGCGTCGCCCGCGCCCTGGCTTCTCACTCATGGCTCATCACTCCCCGCATCTACTTCGCCTTCGGCGCGTCTCCCACCTGCCCCGGGGCCGGGATTCGCTGGTGAAAGGGGCCCTCCCGGCCGCCCCATTCGCCCTGCCAGAGAGGTCCGACCGGCCGCCCCAGCGAAGTACGCCGTTAGTCGGTAGTCGGTGGTCGCTTCAGCACGGAGGTGTGCTTGAGTATGTACTACCTGGCAGCCTGTCTCAGCCTGCTCTGCGCGGTCGCTTGTGCCGCGGAGCCCTGGCAGCCCGACGAGTTCCCGATCGGCCTCTGGCGCGGGCCCCCAGCCTCCGCCAACACGCTCGAGAACTGGCAGACCGTGAAGGACTGCAACTTCATCTTCTGCGGGCCCAGCGGAGGGTACTCGGTCGAGGACAGTAAGAAGATGCTCGACCTCTGCGAGCAGGTCGGCCTCAAGGCGCTCGTCACGGACGGCCGCATAGGCTGGGAGGCGGTCGCCGAGGACGACTGGCGCGAGAGGATCGCCGAGATCGTCGCCGACTACGCCTCGCATCCGGCTCTCTACGGATACTACCTGCGGGACGAGCCCAACTACCAGTTGTTCGAGGCGCTCGGGATGATCAGCCAGGAGTTCGAGAGGCAGGACCCCGCCCACCTGCCCTACATCAACCTCTTCCCCACCTACGCGAGCGTCCAGCAGCTCGGCACTCCCACCTACGAGGATCATCTCGACAGGTTCCTGAGCATCGTCAAGCCGCGCGTCCTCAGCTACGACCACTACTGCCTGCGCCCCGATGGCAGCACCCGCCCGGACTTCTTCGAGAACCTGGCCCTGATCCGCGAGTACGGCCTGCGCTACGGCGTCCCGCCCTGGAACGTCATTCTCTCCTTCGATCACCCAGGCTATCGCGATCCCACGGAAGGCGAGATGCGCTGGCAGATCTACACCTCGCTCGCCTACGGGATGAAGGGTATCCTGTACTGGTTCTACTGGACGAACGAGGCCTCCGTTGCCGAGGGGCGCCTCGCCATCGTGGACAACGAGGGCAGGCCCGCCCGCTTGTACCCGATCATCAGCCAGCTCAACGCGGAGATGAGAGCCCTGGGGAAGACGCTCCTGGGCCTGACCTCCACCGGCGTCTATCACAGCGGCGAGGTGCCCGCCGGCTGCGCCAGGCTTGGCACGGACGCCATCATCCAACTCCCCGACGACCTGCCGCTTCTGATCGGCTTCTTCAAGGACGCCGAGGGCGCGGACTTCGCGATGATCGTCAACTGCGATCCCGCCGAGCCCGTGGAGTTCGAAGCTGCGTTCCTGCCTCACATCACCGCCGTAGCGCAAGTCTCGTCCGTTGACGGGAGCGAGAGCCCCACGAACATCGAGGGCCGCAAGCTCCTGCTGCGTCTCGAGCCCGGCGGCGGCCAGCTCTTCCGGCTGCGGACCGAGTTCGAGTACCCTGAGCCGCCCAGGCCGATCAGCGAGATCGCCTTTGAGTTCGATCGCGAGGGCGACCTGGAGGGCTGGGGAAGCTTCCGCTCGCTCGGCTCTCCCACGGTCAAGGACGGTGTCCTGACTATGAGCTTGGGCAGCCGCGACCCGAGCTTCGCGCGCAGCTTCCTGCGGATACCCGCCGACAAGTACACCACGATCGAGGTCAGGATGAAGGTATCCGCATGCCAGCCGACCGCGCAGCTTTTCTGGACGACTCGCGACGAGCCGCAGTTCCGGGACGACAAGTACATGAACTTCCCCATCAAACCGGACGGGCAGTGGCACGAGTACGAGGTCCCGGTCTCCGAGCACGAGAAGTGGCGCGGGCAGGAGATCCGCGCCATCCGCCTGGACCCGACCGTCGGCGGCGCCGAGCCCGGGGCGACGGTTGAGATTGACTGGATCCTCGGAGCCCAGTAGGACAGACGCCCTCGTCTGTCAGGCGGTACGACAGACGCCCTCGTCTGTCTGCCTGGCCGCCCGCCGGCAGGTCAGAGCGACCGGCCCACATTGAACAGGGGATACCATACTCATGTCGGGGGCAGGCGCGTGATGACCCTGATCGTCGCGGCGGAAATGAGTATGGTGTCCCCTGAATTCCTCATTCCCTCGTTTTCAACCCCCATCTCTTCCAGTTCCGTTCGCCCACGCGCGCCCAGGCTTGCGGGGGGGACCTTCTGGCGGTCGGGCCACGCACCGGCGCGGGCATGATGATCGCTGCGAGGGGCTTCGCCCCTGGACCCCAACGACAAACGGTAAAACAGAAAAACCGCAAACCGTAACCCCCACCTCAAAGTCCTCGGGCGCAACGAAACCCCTGACCGACGAGGTGGCCGCCGGGGCCGAGGTCGAGGCGGTAGGCGCAGCGGAAGGTCCTGGGATTGTGGCACTGCCAGGAGCCGCCGCGAACCACGGGGCACGTGCCAGTAGCCGGCCCGGTCGGGTTGCGCGGAGGGGATTGCCGGTAGTAGTCCTCATCGTGCCAGTCCGCGCACCACTCCCACACGTTGCCAGCCATGTCCAAAGCACCGCACCAACTCGCCCCCTGAGGGAAGCTGCCCACGGGGAACGTGCTGCCACCCGGGCCGCGGTTCTCGTCCCAACACAGCCGCTCGGGGTCCCATTCATTACCCCACGGGTATTCCTTGCTCTCCGGCCCCCGCGCTGCGTACTCCCACTGAGCCTCCGTCGGCAGCGACAGGCCGGTCTTCTGGCAGAACTCCTGACAGGCGGCCCAGGTCACAAAGACCACAGGGTGATCGTAGCCCTGGTCGTTGAAACCGGGAACACTCCCCATCACCGATCGCCACTGGGCCACGGTCACCTCCGTCTTGCCGATCCAGAAGCCGTCCAGCTCGACCTCGTGAACCGGCCTCTCGCGAACCTCGCCGTCGCTGGTCCCCATCATGAACTTGCCCCCCGGCACCCACACCAACGGGATGCCGGCCGGCCCAGCTATCTCCTGTCCCGCGTGGGTGTCCGGCTGGGCGATCCTGCGCCGCTCGACGGCCTCGATCTCTCTCACAACCCCCGATGCGGGAGGCCTCTGGTCTGCCAGCGTCTCAGCCGTCTGCCTGGCGGCCACGTGATCCTGCTGGAGTTCGCCAGCGAGCACCTCGGCCGTCTCTACCGGTTCGCCTTTCCTGCTGCGCTGGTGTAGAAAAGCGCCCAACGCGACCACACACAGCAAGAGGGCAACAGCAGCCACCGCGACCCACGTGCGCTCGCGAAGCCACGCCAGGAGCACCTTGCGGGTCTCCGGCACTGCCTCGGCCTCGTCCCCCACAGTCTCCGCGAAATCCGGGAGTTGCTCGGTCGGGCCCGCGGGCTCTTCCTCGAGTTTCTCCTGGGCGCTGGCTTCTATGGTGCCCACGGCACTCGCACCCCGAGCGTCCTCCTCAAATGGCGGCTCGTGGTCGTGCAGTCTTGACAACAGGAGACGCGTGGTCTCGGCCAGCTTCACCAGGTGCTTCTCCAGGGGCGGGGTCAAAGCGTCTAGCCAGTGGCGGCGGGACAGGTGCAGCGCCAGGGAGCCGGAGGGCTCTACCTCCTCGACCCGGAAGGGGAGTACGGGCTTGCCCTGGCTCACGATCATCTCCACTTCGCTCTTGACATGCTCCGAGCCGTTCGAATTGGCTGAGAACACCAGCACCATCAAACGGCTCTCATCAATGGCGGTGACAATGGCCTCGCCCCAATCCATCCCAGGGAGCACGTCCCGGGGAGCAATCCAACACCTTATGCCTCTCTCCTCAAGCTTCGCGCAAACCGCATCGGCCGTTGTCTTGTCCTCGGACGCATAGCTGATGAACACATCGTGAGCCATGCTGAGCCCTCCTCGTCGTCTGCCTCAAACTCCGGGTCCTGCGGCTGCGCCCGACGCTCACGTCCGAATCGTGCAGCGTTCGGAGGATGCCTGGCATCCCTGAGGATGTTGCACATGCTCCGCGATATTCGCCGCGCCGGCGGCGTTTCCTTCAGCGCGCGCCGGAAGGTCAAGGCGAGAAGGCCAGCGAAATGCGCGCTGCGCCGTACGCTCGCGCAGTGCGCTGCCGTGCAAATGCATCCATGGAGGGAGCAGCCCGATGACCGACCTGACCGATGAGCTGAAGGAGTTCGCGAGAGAGGCCGGCGCCGACCTCATCGGCGTCGCGCCGATGGACAGGTTCGACGACCTGCCCGCCGAGCAAAGCCCGCGCTCCATCTCGCCGGAGGCCACCAGCGTGGTCGTCGTCGGCCGCCGCATCACGCGCGGCACCCTGCGCGGCATCGAAGAGGGCACCAACCTCAGCCTCTACGAGCAGTTCGGCTACAGTTGGCTCGACATGCAATTCCTGGCCCTGAGTACCTTCGAGACCGTCGAGTTCCTGGAGGACCGGGGCTGGGAGGCCTGTCCCCTCTTCCCCTTCCCGCCCGAGGCCTATCCCCAGGGCATTGCCGTCCGCGAGGATGCGCCAGCCCCGAACGTCTACCCGGACTTCGAGTACGCGGCGGTCGCCGCCGGCCTCGCAGAGATGGGCTATCTCCAGGTGGCCCTGACCCCTCAGTTCGGCCACCGCCAGCGCTGGCAGCTCATCATCACCGACGCGCCCCTCGAGGGCGACTCCCTCTTGGACGCGCGTCTCAACGAGGTCTGCCGCGACTGCGCCGACGCCTGCCCGCTCGGCGCCATTGACACTGAGCACCAGAAGACTCTCGCCATCGCCGGCCGCGAGTTCACGGTCGCCGAGATTGACTACGCCAAGTGCCGCGTCTGCAAGAACGGCGCGCGGCCCAACCGCTACCATCCTTCCGGGCGGCCCGACCGCCTCGGCGCGCTCTGTATGCGCACCTGTATGCAGGCCCTGGAAGCCTCCGGCAAGCTGACCACCAGCTTCCAGCATCCCTTCCGCATCCGCGAGCCCTGGGCGATAGACGCAGCCGGACAGCTCGTCCAGTCCGAGCCAGAGGAGCGAGGCTAGATGCTGACCTCCGACGCAGTCAAGCGCTTCGCGAAGGCCGCCGGCGCCGACCTCTGCGGCATCGCCAACATGGAGCGCTTCGAGAACGCGCCCGAGCAGATGGACCCGCGCTACATCTTCCCGCACGCGCGCTCCGCCATCGTCATCGGCCGCCGCATCCCGCGCGGCGTCTACCGAGGCATCGAAGAGGGCACGCACTGGAGCAACTACACCTTCTACGGCTACAACCGCCTCAACGCCTGGTTCATGCCCAGGGCCCAGTACGCGACCGCCTGCTTCATCGAGGACCACGGCTGGGAGGCCGTGCCGGTCTATCCGGGGGTGCCCGAGAGCCAACCGACCGGGCCTCCGCTGCGCGAGAGTCAGCCCGGCCCGGAGGTTTATCCCCAGATAAGGATCGCCGCGGTTGCCGCCGGCCTGGGCGAGATCGGCTGGAGCAAGGTCCTCCTCACCCCACACTTCGGCCCCCGCCAGCGGCTCTGTATGATCCTCACCGACGCCGAGCTGGAGCCTGATCCGCTGGTCGAGCCCCAGTCCATCTGCAACCTGTGTATGCGCTGCGTCGAGGACTGTCCCGGCCACTGCATCCCGCATATCAGCGAGGGCAAGTTCATCGAGATCCAGATCGAGGACAACACTTACCGCTGGGGCGACGTGGACATGGGCAAGTGCTGCCTCACGCACCACGGGATGAACAAGGAGGCCTCGCCCTTCCTGGCGAAGGACTTCCCCGGCCTGCAGCTGAACGTGCGCGAGCAGGAGATCTCCGAGGAGGAGGCGTACAAGCTCACTCACACGGTCGGCACCGCAACCTGGCGCAAGACCGCCGAGTTCCCGAGCGGCCACGCGATAGACTACGCGTACACGATGCTCCACGGCGTCGGCTACTACGCGGTGTGCGGCGCATGTGGCTGCATCCGGGCCTGTATGATGAGCCTCGAGGAATCCGGCCGCATCGAGGCGACTTATCACAACGCCTTCCGCAAGAAGCCTATGTGGACGCTGGACTACGGCGGGAGCCCTGGCCTCAAAGAGGACTGACAGGGAGGCGAGGCGGTGACGGAAGCCATGAGCCATGCTCCGTCGGTCGCAGTGCTTGCTTGCGCGGTGGCGCTGGCAGGTGTGGCGCGCGCGCAGGTGGCACACCCGGTCTATCCGCTGGAGCCCGACGCGAGCAAGCTCAACTCCGCGGTCTCGGCCACCGACCTGTGCATGAGCATGTCCGAGGACGAGCTCCGCGAGCTGATAACCGAGAAGGCCGGCTTCACCGAGATCAAGTGCCCCAACTGCACCGCCGGACACCAGGGCTTCCAGCTTGCCTGGGAACCCACCAAGCCCGATCAGGTCCACTGCAAGTACTGCGGCCACGTCTACCCCAGCGATGACTACCCCATGGACAAGCTCTACGAGCACGAGGCGCCCACCGGCGAGGTCCAGCAGTACCCGTACCATGAGGGGCCGGACGGCTTCCGACACTACTTCCAGGCGAAGGTGGACCAGGAGGCGCGCCAGTGGGCGATCCGCATGGCGTACCAGTGCGCACAGGCCTATGCCTACGGCGGGGACCAGACATATGCGCACCGCGCGGCGGTCATACTGCACCGCCTCGCCGAAGTCTATCCGCACATACCGATCCACGGCCTCAGCGACTACTCATTCCGTGGCCCCAAGTTCCACCCAAATGACCCACCCTACCCCTACCTGTCCGGCAAGCTGACCTCGACCTGGTTCTACAGCGAGATTCAGGAGGGACTCCTCCGCGCCTACGACCTCATCTACAACAGCGGCGAGCTGGAGAGGCTGTCGGCCGAGATCGGCCGCGACGCGGGCCAGATGATCGAGGACGACCTGCTCGCCGCCATGGCCGAGTACACCTTGAACCTCGACCGGCGCTGGCTGACAAACATGACGCCCTCGTGGTGTCGCAAGCTGTTCGTGGCCGGGCGCGTGCTCGGCAGGCCCAACTACGTGCACGAGGCCGCGAATATGCTCCGCGACCTGCTCGCGCAGGACTTCCTGGCTGACGGCATGTGGAAAGAGGGCACCGTGTCATACCACGTGCAGACCGCCAACGGCCTCCGCTCAGCCTGGAGCGTGGCGGCGGGCCACTCTGACCCGCCGGGCTACACGTACCCGGAGACCGGCGAGCGCTTCGACGAGCTGGACCCGTTCACGGCCGAGACCTTCCTGCAGAAGGCTCTCCTCGCGCACCAAGCCATTGCCTACCCGGATGGCAGCTTCTGCTGTGTCAACGACACGTGGCCCGCGCATAGGACCCAGCCGTCGGAGACGGAGACCTGCGAGCTGCTGTGGGCGATGGGACACGCGGTCCTCGGCTCCGGCTCCGGGGCGGCGCGCACCCAGGCACAGCTTGCCTTCTCGGGATGCCACGGGCACTGCCACGCGGACCCGCTCAACCTCACCTTCTGGGCTACCGGCCGCGAGCTGGTCTCCGACATGGGCTATACGCATACCATCTACCGGCGCTACGCCTCCTCCTCGGCGGCTCACAACCTGGTCGTCGTTGACGAGACCCAGGCCTCGGCCGGTTCCCGTAGCCTCGCGTGGGCTGGCGAGATGCGCCTCTGGGAGCCACGCGGCTCGCTTGCGAAGGCGGTCAGCGTGAATATGCCTGACGCCTACGAGGCCACCTCGAAGTATCAACGCACCATCGTGCTCATCAATCGGCCCGAGGGCCCTGGCTACCTGGTGGACTTCTTCGAGGTCGAGGGCGGCTCCCGGCACGACTGGCTGCTGCGCGGCAGCGCCGACCACGACCAGACCATCTCCTCTCCGGCAGCGATGGAGAGGCTCGGGTACTCGCTGCTCGGCCCTGACCGGACCATGGTGCCCTACGTCAACGAGGGCGGCCAGGTGACCGTGCCCGTCGGCGCCACGAACGTCAACCAGAAGCCCCGGGAGGGCGAGCAGACCCAGTACAACGTCTACGGTTTGATCCGGGACCTCCAGCGCCTGAGCACCGACGCGGACTTCACAGCGACCTTCGAGTACCTCGGGGCCGGGCCGAAGATGAGCGTGCAGATCCTCGGAGCGCCGGGCAGCGATTGCTACCTGGGCACCGCGCCGAGTATCAAGCGCTCCAACCGGAACTCCGACACCGTGGACGAGGTGCGCCACCCGATCCTCGTCGTCAGGCGCACCGGCGATGAGCCGCTGACCAGCCGCTTCTCGGCCGTGCTGTGGCCGCACCAGGAGGGCGCCGAGCTGCCACAGGTCACTCCCCTCACCAGCGCCGGCGAGCAGGTCGGCCTTGAGGTAAGGTTCGAGCAGTATCGCGACCTCGTCATCGCCCCCCGCCAGCCACCCGAGGCCGCCCTGACCATCGAGGAGAACGGCGTCCAGACCGACGCGATGCTCGCGGTCGCGCGAGTGAGCGGCGATGAAGTCGTCGCTGCGCAGGCGACCGGAGGCACCCTCTTCCGCGTCGGCACCTGGGAGATGAAGACCGCCCCTGACGTGACCGGCACTATCCTCGCCGCAAGCGGCGGGGCCAACGGTGGCTCCACGAGGCTGGCGGTTGAGGCGGACATCCCGACGAGTGCGCCGCTCACGGACGCGCCGGTTCTCGTCACCCACGCGGATGGCGCCTTCTCGCTGATGACCGTCAAACAGGTGCACCACGAGGACGGCAAGACGCTCCTGGAGGTCGAAGAGCCGCCCGACTTCTCCGTCGAGGCGGGCAAAACCACCTTCCGCTACTACCCCAGACGCGAGATCGAAGGTGTCCCCCGCTTCACAGTTCAGTCCCTATGCTCGTGGACGCAACGATGATGCCGCTGTCAAGGAGGAGATGAACGTGCCCGCATCCGCCGACCGCGAAACCAGGCTCCAGGAGCACATCCAGGGCTGCCACGCCCGCGCCCGCGAGCTGCTCGGCGCCAGCGACTCCCAGGTCGCCGAGGGCCTGGAACTGCACCGCAAGCTGCTGGTCTGCGACAGCTTCGGCTTCCTGCCCACCGTCCTCAGTTCCGCCGGCGTCGAGCAGATCAACCGCGCCATCGAGGAGCACTGGGATGCCAGCGAGGTCCAGCAACTGCGCCTCGACGTCAACGCGACCTCGACCATCTACGATGAAGACGCCTTCGCGATCTACGAGCACATCTTCGAGGTCGCCGGCGTCAACGCCACCTTCACCAACGCCGGCTGCGGGCCGAACATTGATTACACGCTGCGCTGCGTCGCCCGCTTCCAGCACATCTGCGACGGCCTCCGCGACCGCTGGACCAAGGCCATCCGCGCCGAGCAGGCCCACCAGGCCTTCGCCGACGGCAAGCGCGCGATGTTCTTCTCCGCCAACAACCCGCCCTCCGACGCCGGCTTCATGGACGGATACGGGCAGCTCTACTGGCTCGGCGCTTTCCATCGCTTCGGCTTTCGGATGATGCACCTGACTTACAACCGCCGCAACTGGGTCGGCGACGGCTGCATGGAGGAGGCCAACGGGGGTCTCAGCGACTTCGGCCATGCGATCGTCGAGCGGATGAACGAGCTGGGCATCATCATTGACACCCCGCACACCGGCACGCAGACCACGCTCGACGCCGCCCGCGTCTCGAAGGCCCCCATCGCCGCCTCGCACACCGTCTGCCGCGATCTGCACGATCATCCGCGCGGCAAGTACGACGGGGAGCTGCGCGCCATCGCCGACACCGGCGGCTTCGTCGGCATCACGTGCATCCCGTACTTCCTGGCCGAGCGCGGCACCATCGTGGACCTCCTCGATCACATCGACCACGCCATCGAGGTCATGGGCATTGACCACGTCGGCATCGGCACCGACGTGGGCTTCAGCGCCCCGCCTCCCGACCAGCCTGAGACGCTCCCTCCGCCTCCCGGCCGCGCCCCCTGGTGGTCGTTCTGGCCCGAGGGCACCAGCTCCACCGACCCCCAGGTCCGTGCCGAGAACTCCACGGGCAGCCTCTCGTGGATCTGCTGGCCTTACTTCACCATCGGCCTGATGATGCGGGGGTACTCGGAGGAGGACATTGCGAAGATCGTCGGCGGCAACATCCTGCGCACCTGCGCCGACGTCGAGGCCGCCGCGAGCCTCAAGTGTCGCTGAGCACACTTCCCGCACGCCGGCAGGCAGACGGAGAGCCCCGTCGCGCGCCGCTCATCACCTTTCATCGAGGAGGCTTACGTATGTCTCATCTCAGCGATCGCATGACGACGCTCCGCGAGCACGTGGCCGGATGTCACAGCCGCGCGAGAGAGGCGCTGGGGGCCACCGACGCGCAGGTCCAGCAGGGGCTGGAGCTGCACGAGAGGCTGCTCGTGTGCGACAGCTTCGGCTTCACGCCCACGGTCATCGGCCGAGGCGGTGTTGAGCGCTTGAACGCGGCCATCGAGCAGCAGTGGCAGCCGAACGAGATAAGCGAGCTCGGCCTCGACGTGCGTGCGACGGACATCTGCCGCGACGAGGACGCCTACGCGCTGTACCGGGAGATGTTCACCGCAGCGGGCGTCAACGCCACGGTCAACACCGCGGGCGTGGGGCCGGCGCTGGAGCGGGCGCTGCGCGGTGCGGCGCGCTTCATCCAGGTCTGCGATTGCCGACCCGACTTCTGGAAGAAGGCGCTGACCGCCGAGGATGCCCGCCAGGCCTTTGCCGAGGGCAGACATGCGATGTTCTTCTCGGCCAACAACCCGCCGGCGCACGTGGGCTTTCGCGACGGCTACGATGTGCTCACCTGGCTGGAGACCTTCTATCGCTTCGGCTTCCGCGTCATGCACCTGACCTACAACCGCCGCAACTTCGTGGGTGATGGCTGCACCGAGCCGAGCAACGGTGGCCTGAGCGACTTCGGCTACCAGGTCGTGGAGATGATGAACCGCCTGGGCATCCTGATAGACACCCCGCACAGCGGCGTGCAGACCACGCTGGATGCGGCCAAGGCCTCGAAGGCCCCGGTCGCGGCCACGCACACGGTGTGCCGCGCGCTGCACGATCACCCGCGCGGCAAGACTGATGAGCAACTGCACGCGATCGCCGACACCGGCGGCTTCGTCGGCATCACCTGCATCCCGCATTTCCTGGCCGAGCGGGGGACTATCGTGGACCTGCTGGATCACGTCGAGCATGCGGTGGAGGTCATGGGCATTGACCACGTCGGCATCGGCACGGACATCGGTTACAGCGCGCCGCCACCGTCCGAGCCCGAGCAACTCCCCATCCCGCCCGGTCGCAACCGCTGGTGGGCCCTCTGGCCCGAGGGCACCCTCTCGAGCGACCCCGAGGCCAGCCGCGAGAACCGCGACGGCAGCCTGGCGTGGGTGTGCTGGCCGTACTTCACGGTGGGCCTGAAGATGCGGGGCTTCTCCGACGAGCAGGTCACGAAGATCGTCGGCGGCAACATCCTGCGCACTCTCGAGGACGTCGAGGCCGCCGCTTCCCCCAACTGCTCGTAGCACGCATCAGTGCAAGAGGACGCCCTGAATCAGCAGAGCCGTCGCGACGCCAAGCAGGACGACACCGAACACTACGCGCACCGCCCTCGACTTCAGCTTCTTGGCCATCAACCGCGAACCCACCTGGCTGCCCAGGAGCACCGATGCTGCCGTGGCCAGGGTCGTCCCCCAGTGAAGGGTCGCCGTAGGCAGGTGGGCCAGGAACCCGCTCAGCCCCGAGCCGGTCACCACGACGGCCGAGGTGGCGGCCGCGGCCTTGGCCTCCAATCCGCAGATGTACAGCAGGGGCACGACAAACGAGCCCCCGCCCCGGCCGATCAGGCCGACCACGAACCCCAACGTGCCGCCGCCGACAGTGCCGACCGCGATCTGCCCCTTGCGAGACAGCCCGCCCGACTTCGGTCGCCAGCCCCCGAGCATCAGCACGGCAGCCGCCGCCGTGAACAGCGCAAAGAGAACGATGATCGGCCTGACGGCGAGCTGCGCATTCACGACGGCCCCCAGCGGCGGCAGCAGCACCATTGTCACCGCGAAGGGCAGCGCCACGCGCCAGTTGACTAGGCGATTGCGGATATACGTAGTCGCCGCTGAGGAGGTGTTCACCACGTTCAGAAGCAGCCCGAGTGGGATCGCCTCAGCCTTGAAGTCCATCCCCAGCCAGAACAGGATCGGAATGTAAAGCTGGCTGCCACCCATCCCCAGCATCGAGAACACGAGAGCGATGCAGAAGAACACGGGCGGCGCTACCAGCATCATGTTGTTTATGACCTCGCCTCTCCGGCGCACATCTCCGCCGCTCGACCTCGGGCAGCGCCGGTCATCTGCCCAAGCCAGCGCGGGGTCTGCTGAAACCTCCGACGCCGCTTACTGCACCTCGGCTACTGCTTCCGCTATCTCATCCCAGAGGTTGAAGTAGTAGACGTTCGCGTACTCGTGAAAGCACGCTCCGGCTGAGGTTGCGTTGGCGAGCATCTCGCGCAGGCCGCGCCGCCAGCGATCGCGGCTCTGCTCGTACTGGTCCCCGTCAATCCCCGTGAATGTGGTCATCTTCATATCCCCGCCGGCAGGCACCCGCCAGCGGTTCATATCCAGGCCCGACCCGGCCAGTATGCACAGCTCATCCGCGGTATGCTCGCGCGCAATGTCGTCGGCCGGGATGTGCATCTAGGTGGCCGCGATCGGGTCGGCCGCGCTCACGCTCGTCTTCATCGCAAGCTCACCACCGCGACGCCCAGGTAGTCCTCGAAGCGCGGCGTCGTGAAGACCACGGCCTCCGCCTCCCGCTCGTAGGGCACCGCAGCGCCGGCGCCGATCTCCACCACGCGGTCAATCCTGGCCTCGCCCGGGACGCGAACGCTGACCGTGATGCCCTCGGCCGCCTGGTCCTGACGGTTGAGCAGGTGCGCGATCCGCCGCAATTCCTCGCCCGCCTCCTGCTCCCGGTAGTTGACCTGGATCGCGCGCGGGCAGCCCTCCGGGAAGCTCAGGGGCAGGTGCCGGTCGGCCATCGAGAGCGCCCAGTTGATGACCATCTGCCACGTGTCCAGCCAGGCATCGTCGTCGAAGCTGCGATCCATCAGGTCGAGCCAGAGCCCCGTGCCGGCGGCCTCGGCGGCCTCGTACTCGCGCGCGAAGGTGAAGCTGCTGCCGAAGAACATCACACCGTAGCCCGCTCCGTGGCGGTTCATCAGTGCGACAGGAACGCCGTCCCTATGCAGCACCATCATCGTCTTTGCGTCCGCGATGCCCTCGCCCTCGCTCAGAGCATCCTTCTGCACAACGCGCTTCTCCGCGCTGGGCTCCGCGTTCTCGCTCAGCCCGAACACCTCCGCGAGCGCGGGCGCCTCCCGCTCCTCGCCGTAGCGATTGCACTTCGACACCGCGTCGTTCGTGGCGATGAGCACGCCACCGTCAGCGACCCACTCGGCAAGCAGCGCCGCATGATCATCGGCCACGCTGCGGCTGGCGAGCACGAGGCACGCGAAGTCCTCCAGGTCCTCGCGCGTCAGCGTGTCCAGATACAGCGCGCGCACCGGAATCTGGTTGTGCCAGAACAGCCCGAAGACCTCCATGTCCTCGGTCGTGTACCGCCCGCAGAACCCGCTCATCTGATCGTACTCGCAGCGGAAGATGCCGACCGGGGACTTGGTCTCCGCCTTGAACAGGTAGTCCTCGGCCGCGGCCGAGTAGCCCATCGCCTCGCGCACTGCGGCGACCATGTCCGCGTGCTTGTCCGGGTTGTAGCTGACTGCCTTCTTGTCCACGACCCAGTAGCCCTTCTCGTGTTTCTGCGCCAGCAAGTACAGGTACCTGTAATCAAAGGTCATGATGCCATCGGTGTGCATCCGGGCGTAGTGGATGTCCCGGCGGATGGTCGCCGGATCGTTGCGGGCCAGGTCATGTATCTGCCAGACGGTCGGGTGCAGGTAGTTGTGCAGCTCCCAGATGTAGGCCTGCACGGGCGAGGCGTGCCAGTAGAGGTCGGTCATCTGAAGGTCCGCCAGCTCGACCATCTTGCTCAGCGCGTACGTGACCGGGAAGCGCCCCGAGGAGTACCAGCTCGTATTGATGCAGAAGGGCAGCTCGGGCGCGACCGAGTGCCACTGGTCGGCCAGCTCCTTGAAGTAGTCGTACATCGCCTGGTTCGCGGCTGCCCGCGAGACGTGCCAGAGGAAGGGGTTGTCGTGCGGGGCGGGCTTGATGGGGTCCGCCGGCAGCACCGGCTCAACGGTGTCGGGGTTGATCCCGCGCGCCGCGAGCTGCTCGGGGGTGAAGTTCGCACGCAGGTAGTTGCGGAAGTACTCGACACACCGCGGGCAGTACCCGCCATGCCATGCCGGCTCGTCAATGTACAGGCCCAGGACCGAGTCGATCCCGCGGTAGCGCTCGGCAAGCTCGGTGAGCCGCTCCTTCATCGCCTCGACGCGCTCGGGCTCATTGATGCACAACTGCCCGGGCTTGCCATTGAGGCCGATGCACCGCAGCTCCGGCCGCTCCTCGACCACCTTCCGGCTCATGCCGCTCCAGCCGCTCCCCGCCAGCACTGTTGACCCGTGCTCGGCAGCCGCCTTGAACAGCTCAACGGTGTCAACGCCGTAGCCGTCCGTGAACGACCGGAGCGGGGTCTGAATCCAGTCGTTGTAGGTCCACGCCAGCAGCCCGTTGTAGTTGAGGTCCTTGAGTTCCGCGAAGGTCTCATCAGGCGGGAGGATCGCTTCCGGGTGCCGCCCCTCCTTGTTCCAGTAGAGCACCTGCACGTAGTACATGAAGCGCGGGTATTTCAGCTCATCCAGGCGCGCCTGAAGGTGCGGCGCCACCTGCACCTTCGGCGCAGCCCACGCCGCGACCACTAGGCAGCCGATCCCCCCGGCAACCAGCACCGTTCGCATACCGCTTCCTCCTCTCGTCAGAACTCGATGCAAGCCGACGCCCCGGGTGCCTTCAGCACCTGGTCGCCCAGGCGAAGCCTGGAGGCCTCGGCGCAGCAATGCTTCACCTGCCCGCCCTGCCGCTCGACATAGCAGAACCTCGCGTCGCCGCGCAGCTCCGCCTCAACTGGCGTCCCCTCGGGATTGAGCAGCACCAGGTCCTCGCCGACGCGCACCAGGCACATCTCGTCCTCCTGCTGCAAGATCTCAACCTCCGGCCGCTGCCCCGCCTCGACCGGCAGCAGCAGGCAGGTGAAACTCAACTTCTCGCCCGGCTGCGCCCGGCCCTTCCAGTGATCGTACAGTATCCACCTCTGGGCGATGTTGCGCCCCCGGTCAACGATCTGCCGCTCGGTCGCGCCGACGCTGTGCCCGCCCTGGGGGAAGAAACGCACCAGCATGTCGCCCGGCACGCACCGCCACGTTACATCCCGGTCGGGATACATTACCTCGCTGTGCGCCACGAACCACCCATCGCCCCGCTCCACGACCTCCTCCACGTGCCAGACCTGCCCGAGCTGCAGCTCGCACTCCGCGCCGTCGATCAAGGTATCACGCACCAGCAGCGCCCCCGAGGGCTTCAGCAGCGCCACCTGCCGAAGCTGCCGGTGCCAGGCGCCGGTGCGATCGGCCAGGCGCAGCCGGACCTGGGCGTACGCGGCGCGCTCGAAGTCGAAGAGCCTGCAGTCAGTCACCTCACGATGGGTCGGGTAGCTCCCGAAGCGCCACCGTTGCGTGCGCTCGTTGTCCTGGAGGCCGAACTGTGCGCCGATCTTGCGGTCGAGGCGGTTGTCGGTCAGCTTCCAGCGGAACTCCAGCCGCTCGTATCCGCTCAGGTCCAGCGGCTCGTCGAAGGTCCACGTAACCCAGTGCCGCTCGCTGGCGTTCTCGTTCGCGAAGGACACCTGCGATCTCACGCAGTGCCCGCCCCCCGGCGCCGCGACTGCCTCCGCGTTTGTCCACGCTTCAGCCGCCTCCGCGTCCTCAAAGTCCGCCAGGAGAGCTGATTCCTCCTCCCCGGCGAGCGCGTCGCCGCGCGCGGCGCGCAAGTCGTCAACGAGCAGATCGAACTCCGCGTTGACTGCGTCGTCATCATCGAGCCGGAAGAACAGCGCGGTGATCTTCGACAGGTCAGGCGCCTCGCGCCCGCAGTACGTGAACGGCTTGCGCAGGTCCAGCGCGGCATGGTTCCAGCGCCCCGCCACAAACTCCCGCTCCCGCTCCGGGAAGCGCGCCTCCGGCGGCAGCACCAGCAGCGTGTTGTGATAGCGGTCCTGGTCCTGATGGTAGCCCAGCTCGTGCAGATGGATTGTGCTCCCGCGCACCAGGCTCACGACCGCCCCCGCATCCGAGTGAGCGTGATAGCCCAGCTCGTGGAGGTTGACCATCGCGAAACACGTCGGCCACCCAGCCTCGTGCGGCCGCCTGTCCCGCAGAATCAGCTTGTCGAGCAGCTCCCTCCCGTAGCGATCCCTGCGGGTATTGAGCGCGGACGCGAACTCCGGCGCCACCTCCGCAGGGCCCGGCTCCGAGCACGCCCAGGCGAGCCAGTGCATATGCGATGGGTCGGAGGGAAGCTGTCCCTCGAACTGTGACTGCTGGAACTCGAACATCTCCCGCGCGAGCCGCTCGTACCTGCCGTCGCCTGTCAGCGTAGCCGCACGCGCGAAGGCCGCCGTCCACATGGCCAGCGGGCTGTGAAAGTAGCCGTCGCCGTAGTGGGGAATCGTGCCCGCCGGAGTGACCTGCCCCGCCCAGCGGTCCAGCAGCGCGCGCACCTGCGGCCCCCGAAGGTCGTCCTCCGCCCCACGCTCCCGCGCCAAGGCCATTATGGTCGCCATCCAGAGGGCGTTGTAGCCGCTGGCATCCTCGATGGTGTCCCACTGTGACGTGAACTCGCCCCAGACGGCGTCGGCGTACTCGCGCCACGCGGGAGCATGGGGGTGGTCCGGGAACTCGGTGACCATCGCCTGGCAGGAGGCGCCCCCGTATGAGGCGCGGTTCATCGTCTCACGCTCCGGAACGTGCTCGAGCATGTGATCGGTCGCCACGGCCAGCGCCTCGTCAAAGCGCTTGAGCCACCGCGCGTCCACCGAGCCATCCTCTATCATCCACCGGCGCATCTGCACCAGCTCTGCGACCGCCGACTGAAGCTGGCTCGCCTGGTCGCGGTGCAGCTCAGCGTCGTCGCTCAGGACGCGCTCCATCACGGCCTCACAGACCTTCAGCGCCCGCTCACGCCGGCCCGCAGCGCCGTCACGCAGATGGAGAAAGTATTCGTTATACGCGTACCACACTGAGTAGCGGCTGACCGCGCCTTGCCGGTCGAGCACGCCGATCTGCTTTTCCCCCACCGCATCGGTCGAGCGGCGCACCAGCTCCAGGGCGTCGTCTCGCCAGGCAGCCGGGCACGACGCCCCGGCCAGCAGCAGACAGACGCAGCACAGCCCCGTCTGAGGGAGAGGATGTTTCACCGAAGAAGGTGCCTCCTTGCGAGCTTCGTGGGCCGGCCTCGCGCGCCTGGTCCGCGGGGCGCGACGGACCCGCTCGAAACGGCCTTTCCACCGCCGTCAGGTAGCCGTCCACCCGCCGTCCACGAACAGGACGTGACCGGTGACAAAGCTCGACGCATCCGAGGCCAGGAAGACGCACGCCCCCCGCAGCTCCCTCACATCGCCCCAGCGGTGAAAGGGCACGCGGTTGACGATGATGGCGTTACGCTCGGGGTCATCCTGAAGCGCCCGGGTGTTGTCGGTGCGGAAGTACCCCGGCGCGATGGCGTTGACGTTGATCTTATGCTGCGCCCACTCGACGGCCAGCGACTTGGTCAGTTGCCCGATCCCGCCCTTGGAGGCCGTGTAGGCGGGGATGAAGGGCACGCCGATGGCGCTCAGCAGCGACGCGATGTTGATGATCTTGCCTCCGCCCGCCTCGATCATCGGCCCCGCGCACGCCTGCGCCACGAAGAACGCGCCCCGAATGTTGATGGACATGACCTCGTCCCACATCTCGGCGGTGTACTCGATGGCCGGCGCCCGGTTGATGGTCCCCGCGTTGTTGACCAAGATGTCGAGGCGCCCGAACTCCGCCAGCACTCGCTCGACCATCGGCCCCATCTGCTCCAACTCGCGCAGGTCAGCCGCAGTCGCCAGCACCCGCCTCCCGGTTCCCTCTCGTATCTCGCTTGCCGTCTCTTCCAGCACCTCGGCGCTGCGCGCCACCAGCGCCAGGTCGGCTCCCGCCTC
>CBFDBV010000018.1:0-23627 GCA_965603135.1 uncultured bacterium | reverse complement strand
GGCTCAACCTCAGCCTCGACGACAGCCTCGGGCTCAACCTCGGCCTCGACGACAGCCTCGGGCTCAACCTCGGCCTCGACGGCTGGCTCAACGGCGGCCGGAGCCGGTGGCCGCGCCTCCTCCTTGCGCGGCGGCAGGATCTCGCCCTTGCAGACCCAGACCTTCACTCCGATGTGACCGTAGGTGGTGAATGCCTCAGAAATGCCAAGCTCGACGTCGGCCCGGAGCGTGTGCAGCGGCACCCGGCCCACGGGCCCGACGCGCTCGGTCCGGGCGATCTCCGCACCCATCAGCCGCCCGCTCACAGCGACGCGCACGCCCACCGCCCCCGCGCGCATGGTGCGCTCTATCGCCTGGGTCATCGCGCGCCTGATGGAGGCGCGGCGCTCAATCTGCCCCGCGATCTCCTCGGCGACTAGCTGCGCGTTCACCTCCGGCGTCTTGGTCTCCTCAACGTTCACGCGCACCTTGCCCGACATCATCCCATCCAGCTCGCGGCGCAAGCGGTCAACGTCTCCCCCGCCCCGCCCGATGATGATGCCCGGCTTGGCGCTCTCGATGGTGATGGTGGTGGTGCCGGCGGCGCGCTCGATGATGATATCCGAGATCGCAGCATGATGATGCCGCTCGTGTATCAGCTTGCGAGCTTGCAGGTCCTCGGTCAACTGATCGCGGAACTGCTTGCCCTGGGCGAACCACTTGCTGCGTGACTCTCGGATGATCCCCAGGCGCACTCCGTAAGGATTGACTTTCTGTCCCATTGTCAACTCCCTGGTCTCTGTCCGGCCCGTGGGGCGGGCTTCCAGCCCGCCAGCGGCCGGGGGCCCGCCTTCGGCGAGCTACTCAGGCTCTCCGTCTTCGCCGTCGGTAAGCACCACGGTGACGTGGCAGGTGCGCTTCTTGATGCGGTCTGCGCGACCGCGGGCGCGCGGCCGCATCCGGGGCAGGGTCAGACCCCCGTCCACGTAGGCCTTCTCCACCCACAGGTCATCGGCGTCCAGATCGTGGTTGTTCTCAGCGTTTGCCACCGCCGAGTTGAGCACCTTCGCCAGCTCGCGCGCGGCGGGGCTGTTCTGCACCGCCAGGATCGCGCGCGCATCGGCGATCTCCTTGCCCACGATCAGTTCGGTGTACCGTCGCACCTTGCGCGGTCCCCGGCGTAGGAACTTGACTGCGGCCCTCACTTGCATGGCGCTATCTCTCCAGCGACGCCTTCCGCCTTCGCCAAGGCTTCGGCGGACAAGGTGGCGTCATCACTGCTCCGTTGGGCTCGGCGTCGCGGCGGGCACATCATCGGCGGTGATCTCGCCCACACGTGCGCCGGCCGGGCGCGGGGCGGCCTCCTCACGGGCCTCCGCAACTCGTGTCACTCGCTCACCGGCGCGTGGCCGCATTCCGCGGTAGGTCCGCGTCGGCGCGAACTCGCCCAGCTTGTGCCCGACCATGTTCTCGGTAATGTAGACCGGCACATGCTTGCGCCCGTCGTGGACGGCTATTGTGTGCCCCACCATCTCAGGGAAGATGGTTGAGCGCCGCGACCAGGTGCGGATGATGCGCTTCTCGCCGGACTTGTTCATCTGCTCCACCTTGCGCAGCAGGTGCTCATCGGCGAAAGGACCCTTCTTCATTGACCTTGCCATGGCCGGACCTCTCTATCCCGCCAACTGATAGCTGTGCCTAGCGTCCGTATCTGCGGCGCACGATGAACTGATCGGAGGGCTGGTGCTTCTTGCGCGTGCGCTTGCCGAGCGTCTTCTTGCCCCACGGGGTTCGCGGCGCGTCCTTGCCGATGGGCGCCTTGCCCTCGCCGCCCCCATGCGGGTGGTCCACCGGGTTCATAGCCGAGCCTCGGGTGGTGGGCCTGATGCCCTTCCACCTCTTCCGCCCGGCCTTCCCCAGAGAGATGTTTGCGTGATCGGCGTTTCCGACGCGGCCCACGGTCGCCCGGCAGCGTATATCCACCATCCGCATCTCGCCCGAGGGCAGGCGCAGGAGCGCGTAGCGGCCCTCGCGCGCGGCATACTGCGCGCCGGCCCCCGCACTGCGCGCGAGCTGCGCGCCCCTCTCCGGCGTCAGCTCCACGCAGTGCACGACCGTGCCGACCGGCATCCGCTCCAGCGGGAGGCAGTTGCCCACCCGCGCGGGCGCATCCGGACCGGACACCACCTGCGCCCCGACCTCCAGGCCCTCCGGCGCGATGATGTAACGCTTCTCACCGTCCACGTAGTTGAGCAGCGCGATATGCGCGGAGCGGTTCGGGTCGTACTCGATGGTGGCTACCCTGGCGGGAACGCCGTCCTTGTTGCGCTTGAAGTCCACCTCGCGCAGGCGGCGCTTATGCCCACCGCCTCGGTGCCTGACGGTGATCTTGCCCCGCACGTTACGCCCGGCGGCGCTCTTGCGCTTGCCTCGCGTGAGCTTGCGCTCGGGGCCGCCGCGGCTCAGCTCAGAGCGGTCGAGCCCGATGTGCTCGCGCTGGCCCGGGCTGGTTGGCTTGTAGTCTTTCACCGGCATCTTCGATACTCTCCCGTGCTGCGGCCCTGGGTCTTACCCGCCCATCTCCACGACATCTATGCTGTCGCCCTCGGCGAGGGTGACCATCGCCTTCTTGCGCTCAGCCGTGCGGCCCGTGCGGTACTGATAGCTGCGGCGCCGCTGCTTGCCCGTCACCCGCATGGTATTGACACGCGTGACCGTGACATCGAAGAGCGCCTCGATGGCCCGACCTATCTCCACCTTGTTGGCATCCGGATGGACCTCAAAGGTGTACTTGTTCAGCCGCTCGGCCTCGCGCATGCTCTTCTCAGTGACCACCGGCCGCTGGATGATGGCCCGGTAGTAGTTGAGCCGATCGGTGCTAAGCATCTGCGCCCACCCCCTCGTGCAGAGGCTCCAGGCCCGCCTCGCTGATGATGATGGTCTTCGCCCAGATCACGTCGCGGGCGTTGATGTGCGGCGACTCGCGAACGATCAGGTCGGGAAGGTTCCGGCTGCTCTTGTAGACGTTCTCATTCCGGGCTTCATCGGAGCCCAGCAGCATCAGCGTTCGGCCCCGGGCGCCGAGCTGCTCGAGCATCTCCCTGAACTGCCGGGTGGAGATCTCGTCGGCGCTCATCTCGTCCACCACGATCACCGCACCCTCGTGCACCTTGGCCGAGAGCGCCGAGGCCAGCGCCTGGCGCCGCATACGCCTGGTGAGCCTGGGCTTGCGCGTGCGGTCTCTGCCCGGCCCGTGCGCGACGCCGCCGCCGACAAAGATCGGCGCGGAACGCGCGCCGTGCCGGGCGCGGCCGGTGCCCTTCTGCCGGTACCACTTCCCCTTAGTCAGGCTCACCTCGCGACGGCGCAGGGTATGCGCTGTGTCATAGCAGCGACCCTTCTCGACGGCGACCACGGCCTGGTGCAACAGGTCGTGGTTGACCGGCGCCGCGAACAGCTCATCGCTGATCTCCGCCTGGCCCAGCTTCTCGCCGTGTCTGTCGTACAAGGCCACCTGCGCCATTATTGCTCGCTCCTTCCGCCTTCGCCAAGGCTACGGCGCACAACTCAGCGGACAAGTCGGTCGGCCTTGTTGCTGGACCGAATCATCAACAGGCCACCCGGGGCGCCCGGGACCGCTCCCTTGATGAGCAGCACGTTGCGCTCCTCGTCCACGCCCACCACCCTCAGACCGCGCACCGTGCGCCGGGCATTGCCCATATGTCCCGGGCTTCGCTTGCCTTTGAAGACGCGCTGGGCGTCGGTGGCTCCCGCCGATTGCGGCTGCCGATGCACCGAGGAGCCGTGGCTGGCCGGTCCGCCGTGGAAACCGTGGCGCTTCATCCCCCCGGCGAAGCCCCTGCCCTTCGAGGTCCCGGTCACATCCACGATCTGCCCCTCTTCAAAGAGCGTCACGTTCAGGACATCGCCCGGGTTGTACTCCTCCTCGGCCTCGACTCTGAACTCGCGCAGGTGCTGCTGAGGGGTGACATTGCGGCTGGCGAAGTGCCCGGTCATAGGCGAGTTGACACGGCTGCGCTTCTTCTCCTCAAACCCGAGCTGGATCGCCTCGTAACCGTCCGTCTCGGCCGTCTTGCGCTGCACCACCACGCACGGGCCGGCTCGCACGACGGTGACGGGCAAGGCGTTGCCCGCATCGTCGAAGATGCGCGTCATTCCCACTTTCTTGCCCAGTAGTCCTGCTGGCATAGTTGTCACCAACTGTCTGTTCCCCGTCTGCGCGGGCCGAATCCCACAGAGGTGCACCGGCGTTCGCTGCCGTTCGCCGTCGTTCGCTGCCGTCTCAGGGGGCGTAGGTCTTGATGGCCACGTCAACCCCGCCCGGCAGGTCCAGCTTCATCAGCGCGTCCACGGTGCGCGTCGTCGAGTCCAGGATGTCAATCAGACGCTTGTGCACGCGCATCTCGAAGTGCTCCATGGTGCGGGTCGCGCGCCCCAGCGCCGTCGGCTTGACCACGCAGTGCACGTGCTTATCGGTGGGCAGAGGGATGGGCCCGGAGACCTTGGCTCCGGTCCTCACCACCGTCTCCACGATCTTCTGCGTCGAGCGGTCGAGCAGCTCGTGATCGAAGGCCTTCAACTTGATTCTGACCTTGTTAGCCTTGGCCATTGTCTGGCTCCTCCGGTCGCGCCCTCGCGGTGTCTCACTGACGAGTCGGGCTGGAAAGCCCGACCTACGGCCTTGCCCTACGCTGTTTCTCGCCTCTCGCCCCCAAACGGTGGGGCAGGCTTCCAAGTCTACCCGCCATAGCCTTGGCGACGGCGGGCCTGCCAATGCCGTTTGCCGTTCCCAGCCTCCAGCTTCCAGCATCCAGCCTCCGCCGTTACGCGTATCCAACCAGCTTCTGTTGCTCTTGGGCCGGGACCGGCTCATACCGGTCCGGGTGCATTGTGTAGGTGGCGCGGCCCTGGGTCAGGGACCGCAGACCCGTGGCGTAGCCGAACATATTGGCCAGCGGCACACGTAGCTCGATGACGCGCGTCTCGCCAGAGGTGATGTCCGTGTGCTGTATCTGGGCTCGCCGCGTGGTCAGGTCGTTGATGACGTCGCCGAAGTACTGGTCCGGCGTGACGACTTCGGCGGCCATCAGCGGCTCCAGCAGCACCGGCCTGGCCGCCTCGAAGGCCTTGTGGAAGGCCCTGCCCGCCGCGACCTTGAAGGCGACATCCGACGAGTCCACATCGTGGAACGACCCGCCCAGGATCGTGGCCTTGACGCCCACGGCAGGATAGCCGGCCAGGGTCCCGGCCTGCATTGCCTCCTCGATGCCCTGCTCCACGGCCCTCTTGAACTCCTGGGGGATCTCGTCGCCCTTGCTCAGATCCTCGTAGATGAGTCTCTCGCGGGTGCTCGCCGGCTCCAGGCGCAGCACCACGTGACCGTATTGCCCCCGGCCGCCGGTCTGCTTGACGAACTTGTCCTCGGCGATAGCGGCCCCGGTGATGGTCTCCCGGTAGGCCACGCGCGGCTTGCCGGTGTTGGCCTCCACGTTGAACTCGCGCAGCAGCCGATCTGTTATGATCTCCAGGTGCAGCTCGCCCATCCCCGAGAGTATCTGCTGGCCGGTCTCGTGATCGGTAGTCAGCCGCAGGGTGGGGTCCTCCATCTGAAGGCGGGCCAGGGCCTCGTCGAGCCGGTCCTCATCAGCCTGCGACTTGGGCTCAACGACCATCGAGATGACCGGCTCAGGGAAGGTCATACGCTCCAGCACGATCGGCGCGTTGACGGCGCACAGAGTGTCGCCGGTGGTGGTGTGATCGAGCCCTACGGCGGCGACGATGTCACCGGGGCCGACCTGCTCGATGTCCTCGCGGCGGTTGGCGTGCATACGCAGGAGCCTGCTCAGCCGCTCCTTCTTGCCGTTGTCGGCGTTGAGCACGCGGTCGCCTTTCTTGGCGCTGCCGGAGTACACCCGCATATAGGTCAGTTGCCCCACGAACGGGTCACTGGCGACCTTGAAGCCCAGCGCGGCAAAGGGCGCCTCCGGGTCCGGCGCCCGCTCCTCTCGCTTGCCGGACTTGGGATGCTCGCCGACGACCGCCGACACGTCCAGCGGCGAGGGCAGATACCTGACGATGGCCTCGAGCAGGGGCTGCACACCCTTGTTGCGCAGCGCGCTGCCGCACAGCACCGGAACCAGCTCGCAGGAGAGCGTCGCCCGGCGCACCGCCTCGTGCATCTCTTCGAGCGTGGGCTCTTCTCCGGCGAAGTACTTCTCTTCCAGCTCGGGGTTTGTGTCGGCGAGCATTACGACCAGGTGCTCTCTGAAAGCTCGGACCATCTCGCCGCGGTCGGCGGGAACGGGGACCTCTTCGCTCTCGGCGCCCAGCTCGTCGGTGTAGACGAAGGCCTTCTGGGTGATCAGGTCAATGATGCCCTGGAAGCTATCCTCAACGCCTATGGGAAGCTGAAGGGCGAGTGCCTCCCCGCCCAGCCGCTTGCGCACCTGGTGCAGCACATCGTGAAAGTCCGCTCCCACCCGGTCCATCTTGTTAACGAAAGCCAGGCGAGGGATGTCATATCTGCTCGCCTGGCGCCAGACCGTCTCTGATTGGGGCTGAACCCCACCCACGGCGCAGAAGATGACAACTGCGCCGTCCAGCACCCTGAGGGAGCGCTCGACCTCTACGGTGAAGTCCACGTGCCCGGGAGTGTCAATGATGTTGATCCGGTGGTCCATCCACTGACAGGTAGTGGCCGCCGAGGTGATGGTTATGCCCCGCTCCATCTCCTGCGGCATCCAGTCCATCGTGGCATCGCCGTCATCAACCTCGCCCATCCGATGCACCTTGCCGGTGTAGTACAAGATGCGCTCGGTGATCGTGGTCTTGCCCGCATCAATATGCGCGGCGAAGCCGATATTCCTGGTTTCTCGCAGCTTCTCTGCAACGGCCACTTTGGTGCTCTCCGTTAGCTATCAGCTATTAGCTGATAGCTGGTCGCTGGTTACCAGCGATAATGAGCGTACGCCTTGTTAGCTTCCGCCATCCTGTGCATCTCGTCCCGGCGCCGCACGGCTCCGCCATCGCGGTTGGCCGCATCCATCAGCTCTGCGGCGAACCGCTCGAACATCTGCCGCTCGGGACGCTCACGGGCGGCATCTACCACCCACCGGACCGCCAGGGTGATCTGGCGGCTGGTAGCTACCTCCATAGGCACCTGATAGGTGGAGCCGCCGACGCGCCGGGGCCTGACCTCCAGGCTCGGCATTGCGTTGCGGACGGCGCTGCGCAGGACCTCGAGGGGATTCCCGTTGGTCTGCTCGGCAATGTGCTGCATAGCGCCGTAGAATATCTTGTCCGCAGCGGTCTTCACGCCGCCCTGCAACAGCTTGTTGATGAAGCGGGTGGCAAGTTGGCTGCCGAACACCGCGTCAGGCGCTACTTGACGCTTCGCTACGGCCCCTCTTCTTGGCAATCAGATGCACCTCCGTACGGCGGAGGCTGGATGCTGGAAGCTGGAGGCTGGAGCCCTTTGCCGTTGGTCGTTTCCAGCGTCCAGCTTCGAGCCTCTGCCTTACGCTCTCTTGGCCCCGTACTTGGAGCGTCCCTGCTTGCGCTCATCTACCCCCGAGACGTCCAGGGTGCCTCGGATGACATGGTACTTGACTGAGTTGAGGTCCTTGATGCGACCGCCTCGCACCAGCACGATACTATGAGGCGCCACGTTATGACCCTCGCCCGGAATGTAGGCCGTGACCTCCTGGCGGTTGAACAGTCGCACGCGGCAGACTTTGCGCAGCGCCGAGTTCGGCTTCTTGGGCGTCTGCGCCCAGACGCGGGTGACCACGCCACGCCGCTGCGGGGCCCCACTGACCCGACTGGACTTGCGCTTGATGGCGTTCCAACTGAACTTCAGAGCCGGAGCCCTGGCCTTCTTGGCCTTCTTTCGCCTGCCCTTGCGCACGAGCTGGCTGATGGTGGGCATAGGCTAGTTTCCTCCTGGTTTCGCGCCGCGTAGGTCTGAGAAAGCCACAGGCTTTCTCTTAAGAGAAATCTCCGATTTCTCAGGGCTTCCAAGCCCGACAAAGCACTTCGGTCGCGATCACAGCCTGGAAGACACAAAAAACCCCTCAGTCGCAGAGGGGCGTTGACCGTACTGTCAGCAGTACGCCCGCCGACGAGCGTTCAGTCAATCAGGGCTGTGGCGACCGCCCCCTTGTGACCCGCATGACTTGCGTGATGCGCGCGCAAGTCACTCTAGATTTGCCACCCCTCCAACCACGCTGCGACGCACCGGGCAGTTCGGCGCTGCTTGTTATCCTATTAGGTGTAGTGCAGCACGCTTACCCGATGCAAGCGAAACGTGAGTATACCTACCCACGTGTTCTTTGTCAAGCGCCGATTCGGAGGTTTTCGCGTGACAGGCGCCGTTGCCGGCGGCTCTCAGGTGCCTTCTGACTTATCGGCGTGGGCCTCGCGCCTGCGCGCGGCGGCGTCAACGTCGCCGAGCAGCTTCTCCATCGTGTCCGCCGCCTTGTCCCGGTCCCTCCTGCGCGGAGGCAAGGCATCCAGCACATCGTCCGAGAAGCCGATCTCGCGGTCGCGGTGCACCGGCATCCCCGAGCCGGCCGGGATGAGCCGGCCGATGATCACGTTCTCCTTGAGCCCGAACAGCGGGTCGCGCTTGTTCTCACACGCCGCCTCGGTCAGCACCCGCGTGGTGCGCTGGAAGGAGGCCGCCGACAGGAAGCTGTCGGTGGCCAGCGAGGCCTGAGTGATGCCCAAGAGCACCGGCTCGGCCGTCGCCTCCTGACCGCTCAGCTCCTTGACGCGCTCGTTTTCCTCCATAAAGGCGAACCGGTCCACGAGTTCCCCAGGCAGGAACCTGGTGTCGCCGTGGTCCAGTATCCTGGTCTTGAGCAGCATCTGACGGATGATGCTCTCGATGTGCTTGTCGTTGATGTTGATGCCGTGCTGCAACCGATAGACCCGCTGGATCTCACGCAGCAGGTAGTCCTGCACTCCCTGGCGGCCCCGCATGGCCAGCAGGTCCCCGGGGTCCACGGGTCCGGCGGTGAGCGGATCGCCGGCGCGCACCTCCATCCCCTCGGACACCAGCAGGTCGCCGCGGTAGGGCACCAAGTGCTCGGTGCGGATCTTCACGGTCTTCACACCGTGCTTTTCCAGCCGCTCGCGGACCTTCTTGAGCAGCTTCTCGCCCGCTCCGGCGACGACCGTCTTGCCGTCCTTGGCGTACGCGTCCTCAGCCAGGATTTCGCCGCTAATAGCCCTCTCAGCGAGGCTGTCGTCAACGGTGTACTCAGAGTGGATCACGACCGCGCGCAGACCGCGAGCCTCGATCTCGGCCACTACCCCGTCAGCATCAGCAGTTATCGCCTGTCCTTTCGGAGTGCGCGCCTCGAACAACTCCTCGACGCGCAACAGCCCGCGCACACCGGTCTCGAGCACCGCCAGCATGTCCTTGACGGCCTTGCGTCGGGAGCGACCGCCGCCCGCCGCGTCGAGGGAGATGCGGCCCTGCTCAATGTCCTCGTGCAGGCTGCGCAGGGCCTGCTGCTTGCGCTTCTTGACGTCGGCGACGCCGGTGATGTACTCGCCGGCCACGCCGCCCGTGTGGAAGGTGCGCATGGTGAGCTGAGTGCCGGGCTCGCCGACGGATTGTGCGCCGATGATGCCCACGGCCGTCCCCACCTCCACGAGGCGCTGTGTCGCCATGTCTCGCCCGTAGCACTTGGCGCAGATGCCGTTGCGCAACTCGCAGGTGAGCGGCGAACGTATCCTGACCTCCTTCAGGCCCGCCTCTGAGATGGCGTCAGCGGCCAACTCGTCAATCTCCTCGCCGCCCTCCACCAGCACCTCGCCGGTTTCGGGATCAATGATATCCTCGGCGGCTGTGCGCCCGATTATGCGCATGGCCAGCGGCTGATAGGTCTCATCGTCGGTCACCTCAGGCAGGTCTGCACCGCAGAACTGGCAGACGCCCTCGTGGTGATAGTCCACCATACCACAGGATGGGCAGTAGACATCGTGGATGTACATCGGCGTGACGCTGACCCCATCGGTGGTCCCGCAGTCCTCGGCCTGGATCATCACGTCCTGGGCCACGTCCACGAGACGTCGAGTCAGGTAGCCGGCGTCGGCGGTGCGCAGCGCGGTGTCCGCCAGGCCTTTGCGCGCCCCGTGGGTGGAGACGAAGTACTCCAGCAGGTTCAGGCCGTCGTGGAGATTGTTGCGCACCGGCAGGTCTTCGATAAGCCTTCCGAACGGGTCACTCATCAGGCCGCGCATGCCGGAGATCTGCGAGATGTGGCTGACGCTGGCGCGCGCGCCGGAGTTGACCATCATCCAGATGGAGTTGAACCTGCTGATGTGGGCGAGGATATCGTCCGAGATCTCCTGG
Organism: uncultured bacterium; assembly: GCA_965603135.1. Taxonomy (GTDB): domain Bacteria; phylum Armatimonadota; class Zipacnadia; order Zipacnadales; family UBA5352; genus CBFDBV01. Next base: position 13,264 of record CBFDBV010000018.1, on the reverse strand, counting down.
CGCGCCTGCTCCCAGAGGGCGAGCACCCGCTGCTCGCGCTCGTCCTCGGTGATGGCGCCGTCCGCCGAGGCGCGGTTGACGCGCTCGACTTGCTGCTCGGCACGGTTGATGATGGTCTCCTTGTCGGTGTCAATGCCGGTGTCGGCCAGGCAGATGCTCAGCCCGGAGCGGGTGACGTACTCGAAGCCCAACTCCTTCACCTCGTCAACAAGCTGTGCCGTGCGCGCCTGGCCGTAGTACCGGTAGCAATCCGTTACGACCTGGGCAAGCTGCTCCCGGGCGACGTCCATGTTGTAGTACGGCATGGCAAGCGGGAGGTGATAGTTGAAGATCACGCGTCCCACCGTGGTGTCTATCAGCTCCCGGCGGACGCTCACCGTGATCTTGGTGCTGACCGGGCAGTGTCCGGCCAGACATCCCAGGGCCGCGGTTCTGTGCAGGGCCTCGCTGAGCCTGTCTTCGGCCTCGGCGGCATCAACGCCCCGCTCCTCCACCTGCCTTTCCTCACGGACCGCCAGCGCGGGGGCCATCCCGCCGAACGGGCCCCCCTCCACCTCTTTCTGCGTGGCTTCGACGAGCTTCTTGGTGAGCTTGACGACGATCTCACGGGCGCGCACCGGGTGCTCGTGGGTAACGTGGCCGGCCATGGTGCGGCGCAGATCAATGCTGAACTGTGGATTGACCTCCAACTCCTTGCCGGACCTATCGCGGGTCACGACCTCTATCTGGGCCAGCCGCACCTTGATCGGCGCGTGCAGGTCTATCTTGCGGTGCTCGTAGGCGCTGACGACGGCCTCCGCGCTCTCGAAGACCTTGGGCGGCCCCTCGGCGGCCTCCCTCTCGCTCTCCTGGGTCATATAGTAGCAGCCCAGGACGATGTCGTAGACGGGCTGGGCGATCGGACTGCCGTCGGCGGGCTTGAAGAGGTTGTGGGAGGCGAGCATCAGCAGTCGCGCCTCGGCCTGCGCGTGCGCGGAGAGCGGCACGTGCACCGCCATCTGGTCGCCGTCGAAGTCCGCGTTGAAGGCCTGGCAGACCAGCGGGTGGAGCTGAATCGCCTTGCCGTCAATGAGCACGGGCTCGAAGGCCTGGATGCCCAGCCGGTGCAGCGTCGGCGCGCGGTTCAGCAGCACCGGATGGCCCTCGATGACCTCCTCCAGGGCATCCCAGACCACCGGCTCCAGCCGGTCCACCATCCGCTTGGCGGTCTTGATGTTGGTGGTGTGCGTCCTGACCACCAACTGGTGCATCACGAAGGGCTTGAACAGCTCCAGGGCCATCTCGCGCGGCAGCCCGCACTGGTGCAGCTTCAGTTCCGGGCCCACCACGATCACCGAGCGACCGGAGTAGTCCACGCGCTTGCCGAGCAGGTTCTTGCGGAACCGCCCCTCCTTGCCCTTGAGCATATCGGACAGGGACTTGAGTTGGCGGCGGTTGCTGCCGGTGACGGGTCGGCTGCGGCGGTTGTTGTCTATGAGCGCGTCCACGGCCTCCTGCAGCAGCCGGCGCTCGTGGTTGACGATGGATTCGGGGGCATTTATCTCGACTATGCGCCGCAGGCGGTTATTGCGGTTGATCACACGGCGGTAGAGGTCGTTCAGGTCGGAGGTGGCAAAGCGTCCGCCGTCGAGCTGCACCATCGGCCGCAGCTCCGCGGGCAGCACCGGCAGCACCGACAGGATCATCCACTCGGGCCGGTTGCTGCTCGCGCGGAAGGCCTCGACGACCGTGAGGCGCTTGACTGCTCGCGCACGCCGAGCGCCACCGTGCTCCTCGATCTCCTTGCGAAGCTCCCGGGCCAGCGCCTCCAGATCAATCTGCTCCAGCAGCTTCTGCGCAGCCTCAGCGCCGAGCCCGGCGGAGAAGATGCTCCCGAAGTCGGCCCCCAGGTGTTTCTCGCACACCTCCAGCAGGTCGTGAAGCTGCCGGTAGTTCAGCTCAGAGATCAGTTGCTTGGGCGCCAGATCGAAGAGCATCTCGACCGCGCCCTCCAGGTCCGCTATGCGCTTGGCAGCCGCTTCCTGCTCATCTTCGATTGCGCCGCTGAGTTCCTCCTCGGTCATAGCCCTCACCGTGAGGCGGGCTTCCGGCCCGCCATCCCCCTCCTCCTGCTCTTCGTCGGCCTCTTTTTCGATCTCCTCGGCCTGGTCGCCGGCGGCCAGGCCCTCCTCGTAGCGCTGGCGCAGCTCGTCCACGGACTCCTCCAGCGCGGCCTTGACCTGCTCTTTCTCCTTCTCAACAGCCTCGAGGATGTCGTCGCGGCGTTTGTGCAGCCGCTCGGCATCCACGTCCGTGACGATGTAGGAGGCGAAATATACGACCTCCTCCAGCTCGCGCCGCGACATATCCAACAGCAAGCTCAGCGCGCTCGGCACGCCCTTCAGATACCAGCTATGGCACACGGGCGCGGCCAGCTCGATGTGGCCCATCCGCTCCCGTCGCACCTTGGAGCGGGTGACCTCCACCTGGCAGCGATCGCAGATGATGCCCTTGAACTTCACCTTCTTGTACTTGCCGCAGTGGCACTCCCAGTCCCTCACCGGCCCGAAGATGCGCTCGCAGAAGAGGCCATCGCGCTCGGGCCGGTAGGTCCGGTAGTTGATGGTCTCCGGCTTCTTGACCTCGCCGCGTGACCAGGCTCGGATCTCCTCAGGGGAGGCCAGACCGATGTTCACCGCTTCAAAATCTGTCGTGGAGACAGCCAAGCTCCATCACTCCTTACGGCGGATGCTGGAGGCTAGATACTGGAGGCTGGAGGCTGCAGCCGTTTGCCGTTGGCCGTTTCCAGCATCCAGCTTCTCGCCTCCGGCCGCTGCCTTACCGTAGGTCTCCATCGTCGGAGGTTATGTCCATGGCCTCGCCCTCATGGTCCTCGATCTTCACGTTCAGGGCGAGCGATTTCATCTCGTTGACCAGTATCTTGAAGGCCTCGGGGACCCCGGGCTGCTGGATATTCTCGTCCTTGACGATAGCCTCATAGGTAGCGACCCGGCCCTGCACGTCATCGGACTTGACCGTGAGCATCTCCTGGAGGGCGTGGGCGGCGCCGTAGGCCTCCAGGGCCCAGACCTCCATCTCGCCGAAGCGCTGTCCGCCGAACTGCGCCTTGCCCCCGAGCGGCTGCTGGGTTATCAGCGAGTAAGGGCCGGTTGAGCGCGCGTGTATCTTGTCTTCCACAAGCTGGAGCAGCTTGAGGATGTACATATGGCCGACCAGGACCGGCTGATTGAAGGCCTCGCCGCTGCGGCCGTCGTAGAGCATGCACTTGCCGGTCTCGGCCTCCAGGGAGGCCTTGCGGGAGGCGTTCTCGCTGGCGGCCTCCAGCAGCAGCTCCACGGCGCGCTCGCGGTCAACCTGCGCCCACACATGGCTGCTCACGCCCAGCCACTCCGCCAGCGCCCCCAACTCATCCTTGTCGCGCTCGAGAAGCTGCTCGGCGATCTGCTGCTTCAATGCGCCGAGGCTGTCAGCGTCCAGAAGCTCGCTGTCTATGACGTAGCCCAGGTGGTTCATCTCGCAGTCGGCGTAGGCGCGCAGCGCGTCCACCTTCAGCTTTTCGCTGAGGGCCTGCATACCCTCCGTGATGTCGTCGCAGGTGATGCCCTCGAAGATCGGGGTGACGAAGTCCAGGCCGTACTCGTGCGCGATGAGCCCCAGGTGCGTCTCCAGGATCTGGCCGATGTTCATACGCGAGGGAACAGTGAGCGGGTTCAGGCAGATATCCACCCCGCGGCCGTCGGCCAGGTGGGGCATATCCTCCAGGGGCAGGATCTTGGCGATGACGCCCTTGTTGCCGTGGCGACCGGTGAGCTTGTCGCCGACCATTATCTTGCGCCGCTGGGCCACGAAGACGCGCACTAGCTGGTTGACGCCGGGCTTCAGCTCGTCTCCGGCCAGCTTCTTGAGCTTGCCCGCGCACCGCGGGCACTCGTTGTACTCGGGCTCCTTGGCGAAGTCCAGCACCGCGCCGCAGCTCTGACACTCGCACTTGTAGCGCGAGAACACCTTGGTATCTATCACCACGCCCTTCTCACCGTGCGGCACGCGCAGGGAGACATCGCGCATCTCCTCGGCCTTCTTGCCGAAGATGGCGATGACCAGCTTCTCCTCGGCGGTCAGCTCGGACTTACCCTTGGGCGCCACCTTGCCCACCAGGATGTCCTCAGCGCGCACCTCGGCCCCGACGCGGATGATGCCGGTGGCATCCAGGTCCGCCAGCGCGTCATCACCCACGTTGGGTATGTCGCGGGTGATCTCCTCGGGACCCAGCTTGGTCTCGCGCGCCTCGCACTCGTACTTCTCTATATGTATGGAGGTCAGGACATCGTCGTGCAACAGGCGCTCGCTGATCAGGATGGCGTCCTCGAAGTTGTAGCCCTCCCAGGGGAGGAAGGCCACCAGGAGGTTCCTGCCCAGGGCGAGATTGCCGCTGGAGGTGGCCGGTCCGTCGGCCAGGGGCTGACCCGCCTTGACCAGATCCCCCTCGCGCACCAGTCGCCCCTGCCTCACGCAAGTGCCCATGTTGGTGCGGATGAAGTTCTCGAGGCTATGCTGGGTGGAGGTGCCGTCCACGTGCTCAACGATGATACGACGGGCGTTGGCCTCCGCGACGCGGCCGTCCTTCTCAGCGACCACGACCACGCCCGAGTCGGCGGCGGCCCGTCCCTCAAGGCCGGTCTTGACCCAGGGCGGCTCGGTGCGGATCAGGGGCACCGCCTGCCGCTGCATATTCGAGCCCGCCAGCGCCCGCACGGCATCATCGTGTTCGAGGAAGGGTATCAGCCCGGTGGAGACCGAGAAGACCTGCGAGGCCGAGAGGTCGCAGTACTCGACCTGCTTGGGGGATATCACTGCGAAGGTGCCTCTGTGGCGACAGGTGATCTGATCGCCGGCGAAGCGGCCGTTCTCGTCGTGCGGCTCCGAGAGCGTGGCGACGAAGTGTCCCTCCTCCTCGTCGGCGGTCATATAGGCGACCTCGTCGGTAATGCGGCCGTCCACGACCTTGCAATAGGGCGTCTCAATGAAGCCGTAGGCGTCGAGCCGGGCATGCAGGGCCAGGTAGCCGATGAGGCCGACGTTCTGGCCTTCGGGGCTCTGGATGGGGCAGATGCGCCCGTAGTGGGAGTGGTGCACGTCGCGCACCTCGAGCTTGGCGCTCTGCTTGGACAGCCCGCCCGGGCCGAGCGCTGAGAGACGCCGGGTGTGAGCCAGCTCCGCCAGCGGGTTGACCTCGTCCATAAACTGCGAGAGCTGACCGGAGCCGAAGAAGCTGTTGATGGCCGCGCTGATGGGTTTGCTGGAGATGACATTGCCCGGAACCATCTCGTCGGGGTCCATCGAGGTCATACGCTCTTTGGCGACCCGCTCGGTGCGCATGAAGCCGGTACGCAACTGGCTCTGGAGCAGCTCGCCCACGGCGCGCACTCGCTTGTTCTGGAGGTGGTCAATGTCGTCCACCTCCCCCTCGCTGCGCGGCAGGCCCAGCAGATAGTGCACGATCGCCACCAGGTCGGCGCGGGTGAGCGTGCGGTCGTCCACGGGCACATTCAGCCCGAGCTTCTTGTTCGTCTTGTAGCGGCCCACGCGGGAGAGGTCGTAGCGCTTGACATCCAGGAAGTAACTCCTGAGCAGCGACTCGGCGCTCTCCACCGTGGGCGGATCGCCCGGTCGAATCTTGCGGTAGACCTCTTGGAGGCCCTGCTCAGCCGTGCTGCTCTCATCGTCGTGCAGGGTGGCCGCAAGCTCAAAGGGCGCGACCATGACATCGAGCTGCTTGCGCCCCAGCGAGCGGATCTTCTTGAGCGCATCCTGGTCTACGGGGTTCCAGGCCTCGACGATGACCTCGCCGTCGGCGTCGCTGAAGGTGCTGATGGCGAAGAACTCGTCGTGGACCTCGACGCCGGGAAGGGCCTCGGTCTCGCGCGCTGCCAGCCGCTTCTCCAGCTCCTTTACATCTGCGCGCTCAGGTCGGCCGAAGCAGCGGACTATCTCCTCATCGGTGCCGGTGGGCGGCAGATCGCCATCACCTGGGGGCTCGAGCCAGTCCAGGGCGCGCAGCAGCGCCGTCACCGGGAACTTCCGCGCCTGCCCCAGCTTGACGCTGATGACCCCGTTCGCGGCGGTGTCAATCTCCACCCAGGCTCCGTCGCTGGGGATGACCTTGGCCGAGAAGCGCACGCGGCCCGCCGAATCGATGGTGTCCCTGAAGTACACCCCCGGCGAGCGCGCCAACTGGCTGATGACCACGCGCTTCGCGCCGTTGATGATGAACTTGCCGCGGTCGGTCATTATCGGCAGCTCGCCCAGGTAGACCTCGCTCTCGGTGATCTCGGGGATCTCCTTGTTCACCAGCCGCACCTTCGCGTGCAGCGGCGCCTCGTAGGTGGCGTCGCGCTCGCGACACTCCTTCATCGAGTGCACCGGCTCCCCGATGCTGAAGTCCAGGAACTCCAGGGCGATCGTGCCCGTGTAGTCCTCGATGGGGCTGAAGCTGTCGAAGAGTTCCTTCAGACCTTCCCGGCAGAACCACTCGTACGACTCGGTCTGGATGCTGATCAGATCGGGGAGGTCAGCCAGGTCGTAGGACAGAGGGCGCGAAGTAGGGATGCGCGCGGTCTCGGTGGCCATCGCCGCATTGCCTCCTGGTCAACTGACGAAGATGCCGCAAGCGTACAGGCAGCTAGCTCGTGGCTGCCGCAGAGGGAGCACGGGGGTTCAGCACGAAGAGTCAAGTCACGGCTTTGGGTGAGAGTATGATGGGATGCGCACCTGCAGATGAGACTGCTCTTGGATCCACACGCGGGTCGAACGGTGAATGATACACGAGTTCCCGATGCTTGTCAAGCGTTATTTTGCGCTTTTTTACTGCGGGCAGCGTTCAGCTTCGCGCTCCTGAGCGCGGGCAGGTTGCGGAGCCGAGCCTTCTTGCCCAGGCGCAGTGCTTGGTGGTATAATGGGCGGTCCATAGGCGTGAACTGGTTGGTGTTGGCAGCTTGCCATCTGAGAGGTTGACATGTCAGCACAGCAGGACGAGACAACGCGTATCCTCGTGGCTGAGGACGAGCCGGAGCAAGCTCAACTGATCTTCGAGGAGTTCGCCCGCACGCACTCCTCCTGGGAGGTCGAACTCACGCGCACGGCGGCCGAATGCACTGCGCGGCTGGAGCAGGCCGGCTATGACGTGCTGTTGCTGGATTATGTCCTGCCCGATGAGGACGGGCTGGCCCTGCTCAGGTCGCTGAAGGGACGCTTCCCCGAGATGGTCGTTATCATCATGACCGCCTTCGGGGACGAGGACGTGGCGGCCGAGGCGCTGCGCGCGGGTGCCGACGATTATGTCTCGAAGCTGGGCGCGTGGGTGGATGTGCTGTGCGCGGCGACGGAGCGCTGTCTGGCGGCGCGTGCAGAGACCAGGAAAGAGCGCGAGATGCTGCGCAACTGTCAGGCGATGCTGGATCATGTCGCCGACCTGATGTTCATACTGGCCGGGGACGGCAGTATGCTCTTCATCGGCGGGCCCACTCGCGAACTGCTCGGCTACGCGCCCGAGGAACTCATCGGCACACCTCCCGGCACCCACGTACTCGCGCCCGAGCAGATTCCCGAACTCAAGCAGGCGGCCCGCCGACTGGCCGAGGCAGGCAGTGGCACCGAACACCTGACAGTGCACGCGCTTCGCAAGGACGGCGTAGAACGCTGGTTTCGCGCGAGCCTGTCCCCTCACACCGATGCGCAGGGGAACGTCGCCGGGCTGGTAGGAACCGGCCAAGATATCACGGAGGAGCTTGCCACGGCCCGGGAGCTGGACCGGCGCAACCGCGAGCTGGCCTGCCTGCAAGCCGTGACCAGCGCCCTGCACGCCCACCTGGACGTGGAGGAAGCCACCACCACGGCGGTGGCCGAGCTTACGAACCACGAACTGGCAGATGCCGCCGCGATCCTGCTGGTCAACGAGCACGGCACGGATGTGGACTTCCGCACTGACACTGGGTTCAGTGCGGAGACCCTGCGAGCCTACCAGGGCGAGGCCAACCTGGTCTGGCGAGGCCTGGTGGGATCGTCCGTAGAGACCGGCCAGGCCACCATCTTCGGCCCCGAAGAGGTGGCTCACCAGGGCATTCACGGCGATCTGCTGTTGGCGGAGGGTTTCGACAACGCCATGGCGGTGCCGACTCGCATCGGCGAGCAGGTGATCGGCGCCCTGTTGGTGATGCGGGGCGGTCAGCCGTACGATGAGCGCGATGCAGAGGTCATCAGCACTATCAGCGATCAGATCGCTATGACCGCCGCGACCGCGCGCATTCACCAGCAGGTCAGCCTCGGGCTGGCCGGCAGCAACCGGGTGCTCGAGGTCACCCTTGCCATCAACGCCCACCGCGACCTCGACGAGATCCTTCACTCCGTCGCCGAGGCCGCCGCAGAGGTCGGCAACGGCATCAGCGCCGCGGTAATGCTGCTCGACGAGGCCGGGCAGGATTTCGACCTGATGTTCGTCGCCCCTGCCGACGAGCAGGATGCCGAGGGCGTCAGAACACCCCAGCCGGACGGCATCGCGCACGAGACCCTGCGCACAGGGAAGGCCCTGTTCGTGACCGATGAGACCGAGACGCACCCTCAGATACGCCAGTGCGACCTGGACCAGGGCGTGAGGTCGGTGGTCTCTCTGCCGCTCGCCCATGGCGACCAGGCCATGGGCGTTCTGGCCGTGCGACGGGCCACGGTCGCGCCGCTCGACCCCGTGCGCGTGCGCGCCCTGACCATGCTCGCGGCCCAGGCCGCCCAGGCCATTGACAACACCCGCCTGCTCCAGCGCGCCCAGCACGCCGAGGCCCTCTACCGCGAGCTGTTCGACCACGCCGGTGTGCCCGTTATGGTCTTTGAGCCGGGCGGCATCATCACGATGGTCAACGCTCAGTTCGAGGAACTGTCCGGCTATTCGCGCGACGAACTCGAGGGCAAGATCGCCATCTTTGACCTGGTTCACCCGCAGGATGTGCCCTGTCTGCGCGAGGACCACCTGCGGCGCATCGAGGGAAAACGAGACATCACCCACCACTACACCTTTCGGGGAGTGCGCAAGGACGGGCAAATCCGCTGGCTGGAAGGCGCGATCCACCTTATGCCCGATGGCCGCACGGCCACGGCGGTCATCATTGACACCACGGAGGCTCGCCAGCTCCAGCGACAGGTGATGCAGTCGGAGAAGGCCGCAGCCCTCGGCCAGCTCGTCTCCGGCGTCGCCCACGAGCTCAACAACCCGCTCACCGCGATCCTGGGGTACTCCCAGCTCCTGCAGATCCACGGGGACGTGAAGTCGCGCGCACAGGCGGCCGCCATCGAGGGGGAGGCCAAGCGCTCTCAGAGCATCATCGAGAGCCTGCTCTCCTTCGCCCGCGAGCGGCCCGCGGAGATCACCCCCACGAATGTCAATGAGGTGCTCGACCGCACGCTCCAGATGTCGGCCTATCGCATGAGGGTGGACAATATCCATGTGCACGCGGAGTTCGACCGCGGCCTACCCCCCATCGAGGCCGATCCGCACCAGCTTCAGCAGGTATTCCTCAACATCATCAACAACGCGCACTACGCTATGCGAAGGCTGTCGGGCGAAGGGGAGCTCTTCGTCAGCACGCACCATGCCGGCGATGTTGCGCGCGTGCTCGTCCGAGACACCGGCCCCGGCATGAGCAAGCAGGAGGCCGACCGCGCCTTCGACCCGTTCTTCACCACCAAGGACGTTGGCGAGGGCACGGGCCTGGGCCTGAGCGTCTCCCAGGGGATCATCGAGCGGCACGGCGGCTGCATCTCTCTGGAGACTGCCGAGGGCGAGGGAGCGACCTTTGTCATTGAGCTACCCATCCAACTCTCGGAAGCCGCCGCACGGGTGGAAGCCCCGCAGGCGCCGCCGGAACACTTGGTCAGCGGCCGCGTCCTGGTCGTGGATGACGAGAAAACCCTGGTCAACCTGATCCAACAGGCGCTCGAGCTTGAGGGCCATCACGTTGACACCGCCCTCGACGTGCAGCAGGCGATGGAGCTGCTGGCGGCCAATGACTACGACGTGATCCTGTCAGACCTCAGGATGCCCGGGCTCGACGGAGAGTACCTGCTGAACCACGTGCTTGAGACCCGGCCCGAGTTGGCCCAGCGCTTCGTGATTGTCACCGGTGACACGGCGACGCCGGAGACGCGCCAACTGCTCGACCGCCCCGACATCCGCAGCCTGCCCAAGCCCTTCGGCATCCAGGAGCTTCAGCGCATGGTCGCCGAGGTCATCGGCCCCGGACGCGTCGGCCAGTAATTGTTTGCACAAGTCCGCGGCATCATCGAGGGGCATTATGGAGGGATAACATAGAACGGTCTACCCGCTATCGATGGCGAATAATGCTTTGCGCAAACAAGCTTCGCCCGAAAGGGGTAGACCGCAAAATGATCTACATCGGCGTGGACGCGCACAAGAGCTTCTCGACGTTTCATGCCTTCGATGCAGAGACCGCAGAGGTCCTGCTCGAGGCCGACAAGGTCCCGACCCACCCCGAGGCCTTCGCCGAACTGTTGGCCGACGGCCGTTGGCAGGAGGCGATCGCGGTGGTCGAGGCCTCCAACACGAGCTCTTTCGTGGCCGAGATGCTGGACTCCTTCGTGCAGCGAGTACTTATCGCCGACCCGAAGGTGGTGCGGCAACTGATCCGCTTCAGCCGCCCCAAAACCGACAAGGTGGACGCCCAGGAGCTCGCCTGGCAACTCAGCCACGACCTGATCCATGAAGTCCATCAGCATAGGCCCGGCGAGCTGGCCAAGCGCGCGCTCAGCCGGGGCCTGCGCTCGGTCACCGCCAACGGCACGCGCCTGCGCAACCAGATCCGCGCTCTGCTGGGACAGTTCGGCCTGTATTGCCCGGCCAGCGATCTGTGCGGCAAGGCGGCGCGCCAGTGGCTTCAGAGCGTCGAGTTGCGCGAGCCCGCCCAGGCGGCCCTGGAGGCAATGACCCACCTGCTCTTTGCCACCCAGCAGCAGCGCGAGCGGCTGCAGCGCCAGGTGAAGGCCGAAGGCCGCCAGCATGAGCAGGCCAAGCTGCTCACCAGCATCCCGGGCATCGGCCCGCAGACGGCCCTGACCATCGTCACGGAGGTCGGCGACATCTACCGCTTCAAGAACCACCGTCAGTTCGTCAACTTCTGTGGCTTGGCCCCCAGCGTCAAGCAGAGCGGCAACTTCCGCCGCAGCGGGAAGCTCGTCAAGGGCAACAGGCATCTCAAGCTGGCCTTCACCCAGGCGGGCAACTGTGTGGCTCAGCAGAAAGGCGACACCCCCATCCACCAGCACTATCGCCGCCGGGTGCGCGAGCTGGGTGCCAACCAGGCCAAGCTGGACACCGGGCGCAAGATAGCCCGCACCGCCCACGCGCTCCTGACCAGGCGCGTGCCGTATCGTTACACAAGCTGAGCGCATCGGCTCTGATCACGCCCGATGCCAAGTTGAGGCTGACACAGTATGCTTTGCGCTAACCTCATCACTAGCCCTGAGGCCAGCCGGCGGAAGCGTTGGGCCGGCACCGAGCCTATGACTGACTGGTTGGGGGCGACCTCCTTTCGGCCCTGGCCGAAGTTCAGGTCCATCCCTGGAGGGATTGAGGCGCCCCTTCTAACAACCCAAGTTAGTATGTGCACGCATAGCACCAATAGAGGGCTGTTGCGCGAGCTTATCTGTGACGGCGAACGACTTGGCACGGCGGCACTGAAGAGGAGGCCATCACCACCCCAGCCAAGTTATCGACAGCCATCGCACTAGCGGACTTGACAAAGTGTTCTATAGAGGGCCGAATGGGGAAGGCGTCTTCCCGCGTGAGCGGGAAGGCGCAGGGGCCCCGTCCGGCCCACCAGCGGGCCGGATACTTCGTGCGGCCCTGACGAGCCAGCTTGCCTGCCGTTTCATCCGCCATCTCGTCCCCCCATAGCTTCAGCGAAGGGGGAAGCCTTGGCGAGGGCGGAAGCCTTGGCGAAGGTGGGCCATCGGTCCCCGCGACTACGTCATCGCACCTATGCGGGGGGCGCGGGCGCCCCCCGCCACGACACGCTACCCCCTCGTGCGCGACTTGTCCCCCGTAGCCTTGGCGAAGGGGAAGGCCACCACGTTATGCGCCCGCTGACCCGTTCACAGGCTCCCGCCTATCTCGCTGAGCTGTCCGAGTGCTTGCTCTGCGAGTGGCGCTGCGGCGTGAACCGGCTCGCCGGCGAACTGGGCGTCTGTCGCCTCGGGTTGCCGCAGGTTGCCTCGCGGTACCTTCATCCCGCTCCGCCGGAGAGTTACACCATCTTCCTGGCCGGCTGCAACTTCAAGTGCCTGCACTGTCAGAACTGGCAGATAGCGCACTTCCCTGACGCCGGCGCGGCCATCGAGGGCTGGATCGAGCCGGCGGCCCTGGCGCGGCAGGCGGTTGCCGGACTGCGCTCGGCCGCCGGGAGGCTGATGGGCGCGGACCGTCTCTTCTTCTCCGGGGGTTGCGCGACGTGCTCGCTGCCCTACGTCGAGGAGGTCGTGCGACAGGCGCGCGCGATTGACCCGGCCACCAGAGTCAACTTCGACACCAACGGCTTCCTGACGCCCGATTCCCTCGAGCGCGTGCTGGACTTCACTACCTCCGTCACCTTCGACCTGCGAGCGTGGGACGATGAGGTGCACCGGGAGATGACCGGCGCGCCAGTGGCGCCGGTTCTGCGCAATGCGCGCGTGGTCGCGAGCCAGCCCGAGAAGCTGTGGGAGTTCCGCATCCTCCTGGTGCCCGGCATCAACGAGGAGCAGGTTGCGCCGCTGTCACGCTTCCTGGCCGACCTTGACCCGGACCTGCCGGTGTGCTTCCTCGCGTTCCGGCCGAACTTCATCCTGGAGGACCATCCGGGGGCGACCATGGAGCAGTTGCAGCGGGCGGTGGATACCGCGCGCGCGGCGGGCCTGCGCGAGGTGCAGTGGGCCGGTCACCCGGGCATTCCAGGCGACCGCCGCGAGCGCGCCGAGCTTGACCTGGCTTCACCGGGCGCCCGCTTGGCCGCCGCATACTCCCTTGCCGCGGGCTGTCCGACCCACCCTCGCGACTGCGGCGCCTGCGCGATGCAGCAGGATTGCCCGGTCAAGGGCTACCGAGCCACGCGCCGGACGTAGCGGCGTTGGCGCTGAAGCTGGCGACGGGGACACAGTCGAACCGGCCGAGGCGTGGGCCTTGATGGAGGGGCCGAATGGGGAACGGCGCGAAGCGCCGAGGGGCTCC
>CBFDBV010000017.1:0-23823 GCA_965603135.1 uncultured bacterium | reverse complement strand
ACCCCCGCGACCAGGATCCAGAACAGCTTCAGGAACACGGTCACGATGCCCACTGCTACGATCGCAAAGACCAGCGCCGCCATCACCAGCCCCCCGGAGATCCTCTCCCCTATCAAGGGGATGTGCCCTACGATGGTGGTCAGGGGCCCGAAGATCGCGAGTATTCCGAACCAGATCGCCAGCACCGCTCCGCCCTTCATAAGCCAGTAAGTGATCTTGTACTCGGTCTTGAGCGCCTCCGCCGTGGCCGTGTCCCCGAGCGTGCTGACCACGAAGGTCGAGCCGCCGCTGATGGTCCCGCTGAGCATCTCGCCCAGCACGATGATCTCCTTGGCGGCGTCAAGCACCTCGACCTCCAGGCGCTGGTCGCCAACCTCGGGGCTGCGGCCCATCGCGTCCACGCTGAAGTCCCCAGCAAACTTGGGCTTGTAGCCCTTGTAGACGCTCTCCTCCCCGACGGGGTTGGCGTTTCCAGGCTGGACCTTGATGTCGCCGATGCCGAAGTCCGCCCATTTGCTGTCGCTGCTCACCTGATTCCACTCATAGTCCACGTCTCCGTCCGCGTCCTCCTCGCGCTCATACTCCTCCACGGTGTTGCGGAAATACAGCGCCAGCCCATCCCAGCGCGTGTGGGACAGGAACTGTCCGACGGGCTGCCCCTTTATCTTCACCAGCCCCGTGACATTCGCCGCCGCCTCGGGAGAGGCCATCTCGACCCCCTCGAAGACCTTGCCGTGGTTGACGAGCCTCGCCTCGCCGTGGTAGATGAGGTAGAAGCCAAGGGGCACGAGGAGAATCCCGAAGAGAACCCCGAATATCGAGCCGCAACCGGCCTTTGCCGCCTTGCCCACCCCTCCCCCACCCAGCCCGCCCAGGTTCAGGTTCACTGACATCGTCATCCCTCCGGTCTTGGCGCGTTAGTGGGCACTTCGTCGCGCGCCGTTCCATCTCCTGCCTTAGGTTGGGTTCCCGTAGGTCGGGCTTTCTAGCCCGACTCCTCCTTCCTTCGACTGCGAAAGAACGGCGTCGGGCTCGAAAGCCCGACCTACGACGGATGAACGTCCCACCTAACCCGCCTACTGAACTCGCTCGCACCAACCGGCAGAACGCACTTGAAAGATTCGGCCCGAATGTGGTAGACTCACTTGGTACCAGGCAATCAGGCACAACACAGAGCAGGTCGCCGAGCGCTCGGGTTTCGAGGCTCGGCGGCTGTTTCATCATTGCTCGGGGTCAGGCGGCCAGCGACCAGGAGTCACCGATGGACTATCGCGAGACGCTCAACCTCCTGAAGACCGACTTCCCGATGCGGGGCAACCTCGCGGAGCGCGAGCCGGAGATGCTCAAGCTCTGGGACGAGCTGGACATCTACCGGCGGGCGCGGGAGCTGCGCAAGAGCGGGCCGGCCTACGTGCTGCACGATGGCCCGCCCTATGCCAACGGCAACATCCACCTGGGCCAAGCGCTCAATAAGATACTCAAGGACATAACCATCAAGTACAAGACAATGCGGGGGTACGATTGCCCCTACATCCCCGGTTGGGACACGCAAGGCCTCCCCACCGAGCAGAGTCTCGCGCGAGAGAAGGGCGTGGACCGTCACGAGGTCTCCATCCTGGAGTGGAGGCGCATGTGCAGGGAACTGGCCCTGCACTACGTCGAGGTTCAGCGCGAGCAGTTCAAGCGGCTGGGCGTGCGCGGCGACTGGGAGTACCCCTACCTGACGCTGGACGCGGAATATCAGGCCCGGCAGATCGAGGCGTTCGCCAAGATCGCGCTCAGAGGCCTGCTCTATCGCGCGCTGAGGCCTGTGTACTGGTGCTATCACTGCGAGACCGCGCTGGCTGAGGACGAGATCGAGTATCATACCAAGGCCTCCCCGACCATCTACGTGACCTTCGAGCTGCGCGACCCGAGCAAGCTGCCGATAGATTCGCCGCCCCAGGAGCCGGTGCGGTTCCTCATCTGGACCACCACGCCCTGGACGATACCGGGAAACACGGGAATCGCGCTGCACCCAAGCGCCGAATACGTGCTCGTGCGAACGGCGGGCAAGGGGCAAAGGGCAAAGGGCAAAGGGGGAACGGCGGAGGCTGGAGGCTCGAAGCTGGAGGCTGGCAACGGCAAACGACTAACGGCACCGAATGACGCGAGGCCGCCGTTGCTGATCCTGGGCAAAGAGCTGCTGGAGCGCTCGATGGCTGAGTGCGGGATCGAGGAGTACGAGGTGGTCGCGCGCTTCAGAGGCGAGCAGCTGGAGGGCCTGGTCGCCCGTCACCCGCTCTACGACCGCGACTCGAAGGTGGTCCTGGCCGACTACGTGACCGTGGAGGATGGGACCGGCGCAGTTCACACCGCTCCCGGGCACGGCCTGGAGGACTACGAGACGGCGCTCAAGTACGACCTGGAGGTGGTCAGCCCCCTGGATGACCTGGGCCGGTTCACCGATGAGGCGGGGCCGGAGCTGGAGGGGCTGGTCTGCGACCAGGCAAATGACGAGGTGAAGGACCTGCTCAGGAACGCGGGCGCGTTGCTGGGTGAGGGCGAGCTGGAGCACGAATACCCGCACTGCTGGCGCTGCGATGAGCCGGTCATCTACCGCGCCACCAGGCAATGGTTTCTGAACATTGACGAGCTGCGGCAGGCCGCCCTGGACGAACTCCCGCGCGTGGAGTGGAACCCGGACTGGGGACAGAGCCGCATCGCAGGGATGATCGAGGCGCGCCCGGACTGGTGCATCTCGCGGCAGCGCGTGTGGGGGGTGCCGATCCCCGTCTTCTACTGCGAGAAGTGCGGCGCGATGCTGATGACCGAGCAGAGCGTCAACCACGTGCAACAGCTCGTGGCCGAACACGGGGCGGACGTGTGGTTCGAGCGCTCCGCCGCAGAGCTTCTGCCCGAGGGCACCGTCTGCCAGGCCGAGGGCTGCGATGGCACCAGCTTCAGCAAAGAGCCCGACATAATGTCGGTCTGGTTCGACTCGGGCGCGACCCATTACTGCGTGATGCGCCCGCATCCCGAGCTTGCCTACCCGGCCGACCTGTACCTGGAGGGCGACGACCAGTATCAGTGCTGGTTCCAGACCTCGCTGTGGGTTGCGGTGGCGCTGGGCGATCATGCGCCTTACAGGACGGTGGTCGGCCACGGCTTCTTCGTGGATGACCAGGGCCGCAAGCTCTCCAAGAGCAGGGGCAATATCATCAGCCCCGCCGAGATCTACGACAAGTACGGGGCGGATGTGCTCAGGCTCTGGTTCACCTACGCCGACTTCAGGCAGAAGATGCACCTCTCCGAGAGCGTCCTCAAGCAGGTGGGCGACGCCTACCGGCGCATCCGCAATACGGCACGATTCCTGCTGCAGAACCTGGGAGACTTCGATCCGGCGAAGGACCTGCTGCCCGCGGAGGAGCTGAGCGAGATAGACCGCTGGGCGCTCGACCGCTTGCAGCGGCTCATCCGCAGCAGCACCGAGGCCTACGATCACTGGGACCTGCACCTGGTGCACCGTGACCTGCACCGGTTCTGCGACGCGGATATGAGCGCGTTCTACCTCAATGTGCTCAAGGACCGGCTGTACACGGACCTGCCGGACTCGCCGGCGCGGCGGTCGGCGCAGACCGCGATGTGGCAGATACTCCTGGCGCTGACGAAGATGATGGCGCCGATTCTGACCTTCACCGCCGAGGAGATCTGGCAGCACGCGCGCAAGATAGACCCCGCCCTGCCCGAGAGCGCGCAGCTAGCCGACTGGCCCGAGGTAGACGAGAGCCCGCTTGACGAAGAACTTGCGGCGCGGTGGGAGCGTTATATGAGTGTGCGCAAGGCCGCACTCGCGGCCCTGGAGGAGGCCAAGGCCAGCGCCGAGGTGCGCGATCCCCTGGAGGCGCGGCTGGACCTGTTCTGCACAGACGAAGACCAGGAGCTACTGGGAAGCCTGGGAGAGGAACTTCCCCAGCTCTTCATCGTCTCAGAGGTTGCCCTGCACGCTTCTGACGAGGCCCCCGAGAGCGCCAGCCAGGCCGAGGGCGTCCACGCGAAGGCCTCTCTGGCGGCGGGGGAGAAATGCGCCCGCTGCTGGGTTCGCTCGAAGACGGTGGGCAAGACGAAAGAGCACCCCCAATTGTGTAGCCGCTGCGCTGAGCGGGTAAGAATGCTGGGCAACAGGGAGTAGTCGCCGAGGAATCCAGCCATCGCAGCCGTGGGCTGCGACGGCGAAGTGAGCTGGGCAATGGCGGCGCTGTGGTCCCATTGCCTATTGCCCCGTGCCCATTGCCAGCCGTTAAGGAGGACACAGACGGTGGCCCCTAAGAGAAAGCTCGACGTCAAGAAGCACAGACAGCTTCTGGAGGAGGAGCGAGACCGCCTCCAGATAGACCTGAAGCGCATCGAGGACCGCGCAGCAGGCAGGGATCGCCTGCACGCCGAGCCCGTGGGGCAGGATTTCGACGAGCCCGGCGGGGACGCGGCCACGGAGACGGTCGAGCGGGCGCAGGCTATGGCGGTCGGGGCCAGCCTGCGTGAATTGCTCGAAGAGGTGAATGCGGCCCTGGAGAAGATGGACAATGGCACCTATGGGGTTTGCGACAACTGTGGCAGGGACATCACCAAGAAGCGCCTGGATGCGCTTCCGTGGGCAATCCTGTGCAAGAACTGCCGCGCGGGACTATCGCGAACGTGAAACGACGGGCAATGGGCAATGGGCAAACGACGAACGACGGAGGTGGGCCTGTCCCCCGTAGCCCTGCGCCGCGGGGCGAAGGGGGAAGGCGAGAGCTAAGAGGCGGGACCGCACCGGCCTCGCGCGCTGGTCCATCCAGCATCCAACCTCCAGCCTCCAGCCTCCGCCGGTTGCGGTTCTACCTGATAGCCGCGGCGGTGCTCGTCGTGGACCAGGCCACCAAGCTGGCCGCCGCGTACTGGCTCCAACCACATCCGTCCATCCCGCTGCTCGGCCGCTTCCTCAGTCTCAGCTATCGCACGAATACGGGCGCGGCCTTCGGGCTTGTGCCCTGGGCCTCGACCGCGCTTCAAGTTCTCGCTGCCGCGGTGGTCGCGATCCTGCTCGTCCATGGCTGGCGAATGGCCCAGGGGAGCCTGGCACTTGACGTGGCCCTCGCCTGCCTGTTGGGCGGTGCCGCCGGAAACCTCCTGGACCGACTGCGCCTGGGTTACGTCGTGGACTTCATAGACCTGCATTTCTGGCCCGTCTTCAATATCGCGGACACCGCGATTACCGTGGGGGCCATCCTGTTCGTGGGCGCCCTGCTCATCTCCGATTTCCGACATCGGACATCGGACACCGGACATCGGACCAACGACAAACCACCATCGCCGTAGTCCGAGGTCCGTAGTCCGAGGTCCGTAGTCCGAGGTCCGCGCATGCGCTCGGTACTGATAGAGCTAGGTCCCTGGGAGCCGTGGGTGGGTGCGGCGCTGGCGGTCGTCCTGGCGACGCTGGCCGTGGTCGGCGATGTGCGCGAGCGGCGTAGGGCCGGCATACAGCCCGCGCTTACGCCCGGCCGGGCCCTGCTGCTGGCCGCCGCAGGAGCCGCCGCGGGGCTGCTCGCCTACAACCTCGTCAACCGCTACGGCCCTGTCAAGGTGCGCTCGTGGGGCACGATGTTGATGGTCGCCTTCGGCGCGGGGCTCTGGTGGATGGCCCGCGACACGCGCGACAGCGAGGACCTCACTCCTGACGCTCTCATTGATCTTACGATCGTCTGCCTTATCGGCGCCGTCATCGGCTCCCGTCTGCTCTCCGCCGCGCTCAACTGGCAGGAGTTCGCCGGAAGGCCCGGCGACCTGCTACACATCTGGGAGGGGGGCCTGAGCTACCACGGCGGCGTTGCAGGCGGGCTGCTGGCCGGGAGTATCTTCGTGGTGCGGCGCAAATTTGGCTACGGCCGCATGGCCGACCTGGTCGCACCGGGGTTGGCCCTGGGCTACGCCATCGCACGCATAGGCTGCTTCCTGAACGGCTGCTGCTACGGGGTGCCGACCGACCTGCCGTGGGGGGTGTGCTTCCCGGCGCTCCAGGAGGCGGGCCAACCGCCGGTGCGTGTGCATCCGACCCAGTTCTACGCCTCCGCGATGAGCCTGGCGATCTTCGGGCTGCTGCTCTGGATCAGGCCTCGGCTGCGCCGAGCCGGTCAACTGGGGCTGCTTTACCTGGTCGCCTACTCCGCCGGCAGGTTCGTGATCGAGTTCTGGCGCAAGGGCGCTACTGCGAAGGTCTTCCCACCGCTGGCGCCGCTGACAGAAGCGCAGACAGCCAGTATTGTCATCGCCCTGATCGCCGGAACCTGGCTGATACTGGACGCGCTGCGGCATCCCATGGGAGACGAGGTTGAGCGACAATGAGCACCGTGAGCGAAGGACTGGCCATCGGGCCGGTCACATACCAGCAACTGCGCTCCAGCCCGGTGGTGCAGGACATGATCGCCGCCGCCGACGCCCAGATGGAGGCCCTGGGCTACACCGAGCACGGAATGCGCCACGCCTCCGAGGTGGCGGAGCAGGCCGCCTACATCCTGGCCGGACTGGGAGGGCACGATGAGCGCACCGTGGAGCTGGCGCGCATGGCCGGCCTGCTGCACGACATCGGCAACCTGGTGTCCAGAGAGATGCACGCTCAGACCGGCGCCTTGCTCGCCCTCGAGACGCTGCGAGAGATGGGCATGCCGACCGTCGAGGGCGCCCGCATAGCCGCTGCCGTCGGCGGGCACGATGAGGCCGAGGGCGGAGAGCCGACCACCGCGATCGGGGCCGCGGTCATCATCGCGGACAAAGCCGACATCGCCCGCGAGCGCGTGCGCAACCCCATAATGGCCGCCTTCGACATCCACGACCGCATCAACTACGCCGCGCGCGAGACCTCGCTCACCGTGGCACCCGACGACGGCACTATCACGCTGGAGCTTGCCGTTGACACCGAGATCGGCTCGGTGATGGAGTATTTCGAGATATTCCTCTCGCGCATGGTCATCAGCCGGCGTGCGGCGCGGTTCCTCGGCTGCGAGTTCCGCCTGGTCATCAACGATGTGCCGCTGATCTGACAGCCGACTGCCGACATCCGACCACCGACTACCGACTTCCGACTACGACAACCGGATTGACGTTGCCCCCGTTCCCAAGTCGGTCGGTTGCCGTCAGTCGGATGTCGGATGTTTGCCGTTTGCCCATTGCCTGCCGTTCTGATATAATCGCCGCGGAGCCGGTGAACGGGAGCGGAAACGGCGGACGAGGTCGGGACCGCCTTCGCCAACTTGCTCCCCGACTTGGGCACGGAGCGCAAGCGGTCCGCTGGGTAGATGACAGCTTCCGCTTGCCCTGCCCTCTCCTTTCCCCAGCGCAGGGCTTGGCCTGCGACCCGCCGCTATTTGCGCTAACAGGAGGCGCGGGAGAATGCTGGACGTAAAACAGATCATGGATATCCTGCCGCACCGGTATCCGTTCCTGCTGGTAGACACGATATTGGAACTGGAGCCGGGCCAGCGAGCGGTGGGGACGAAGAACGTGACCATCACCGAGCCGTTCTTTGCCGGCCACTGGCCCGGCAATCCGGTGATGCCGGGGGTCCTGGTGCTGGAGGCGCTGGCGCAGGTCGGTGGCATTCTGCTGCTCACCTTGAAGCCCGACAGCGGGCAGCTAGCCTTGTTCGGCGGCGTGTCAAAGGCGCGCTTCCGCGAGCAGGTGCGTCCCGGCGACCAACTGCGGCTGGAGGTGGAGATGCTGCGCCGCAAGGGAAACATCGGCAGGGTGAAGGCGGTCGCCACCGTCGAGGGAGTGTTGGTGGCCGACGCGGAATTGACGTTCGCGCTGACCGACGTTGACGACGATGACAGCGAGAACTGGCCCCGCCAGCCCCGGAGGCAGTCATGAGCATACATCCGACCGCCATCGTGGCCGGGGGAGCGCAGTTGGGCGCCGAGGTGACCGTGGGCCCTTATACGATCATCGAGGAGGGCGTCCAGATCGGCGATCGCTGTCAGATCGGGCCGCACTGCGTGATAAGGCCCAGGGTGAGGCTCGGCTCAGACTGCCAGCTTGACGTCGGGGTCGTGTTGGGCTCCGCTCCCCAGGATCGCAAGTTCGGGGGCGAGGAGACCTTCGTTCAGATCGGGGATAACAACATACTCCGCGAGTACGTGACCATTCACCGGGCCACGGGCGAGGGCGAGGCCACCATCATCGGCGACGACAACTTCCTGATGGCATATTGCCACCTCGGGCACAATGTCCGCCTGGGCAGCCACATCATGATCGCCAGCTACACCGGGGTAAGCGGC
Source organism: uncultured bacterium (assembly GCA_965603135.1). Lineage (GTDB taxonomy): Bacteria > Armatimonadota > Zipacnadia > Zipacnadales > UBA5352 > CBFDBV01. Next base: position 15,535 of record CBFDBV010000017.1, on the reverse strand, counting down.
CACTGCGTCGTCGAGGACAACGCTAACCTCGGCGGGCTGACGGGGCTTCACCAGTACGTGACCATCGGCAGACTTGCGATGGTCGGTGGATGTGCGCGCATTGCGCGCGACGTGCCGCCCTTCACCACCGCAGTGGGCAACCCCTCCGAGATAGTCGGCATCAACTCGGTGGGATTGCGGCGGCATGGCGCCACCAAAGAGCAGGAAGTCGCCGTGCGGCAGGCCTTCAGGCTCCTGTTTCGCTCCCAGTTCAACACCTCCGACGCGATTGTGGCGATCAGGGAGCAAGGGGAACTCACCGAGCACGTGCGCGAACTCATCGAGTTCATGGAGCGGATTGGAAGAGGCCGAGCGGGTCGCCAGGTCAACCCACATTAGAGGGCAAAGGGGAAAGGGCAAAGGGCAAAGGGGAACGACAGAGGCTGGATGCCTGAGCCGTTTGCGGTCGGTCCGAGGTCCGATGTCCGATGTCCGATGTCCAATGTCCGACGATCTTCATCGTGGCCGGCGAGGCTTCGGGGGACCAGCATGGAGCCATGCTGGCCCAGGCCCTGCTGGAACGCGCCGAGGTCAGCCTGGCGGGCGTCGGGCAGCAGCGAATGCGGCAGGCGGGCGTTGAGTTGCTCTTTGACAGCACGGGCTGGAGCGCCATCGGCGTGATGGAGGCCCTCAGGCGCGTTCCGAAGCTGCTGCTGCGGGCCAGGCAGATGATACGGTGGCTCTCGCAGCACCCTCCCGACCTGGTGGTGCTCGTGGACTTCGGCGCCTTCAACGTGCGGCTCGGACATCAGCTCAAGAAGAAGCAGGACGTGCCCATCCTTTACTACTTCCCGCCCCGCTCGTGGTCACGGTCCGCCCGAGGCTTCGAGAGCCTCGCCAGGATTGCAGACCGCGTGGCGACGCCCTTTCCGTGGTCGGCCGAGCTTCTGCGCGCCTCGGGGATAGACGCCACCTGGGTCGGCCACCCGGTTGTAGATCGGATATCGCCGCCGGATGATCGCGGGCCGGTTCGAGCCAAGTTGGGCCTCGACCCGCACGCGCCGGTGGTGGGGATACTCCCGGGCAGCCGCCCCGCCGAGATAGGCTTGATCGCGCCGCTGTCGCTTGGGGCGGCGAAGATCGTCCGCCGGGCCCTGCCAGACGCTCAGTTCGTGATCTCCGTGGCGCCGACGATCAAGCCGAAGGCCCTGGAGGCTCAGGTCCGCAGGGCGGGGCTGGGAGGCGTTCGGCTGGCCCCCGGTACGTCCGACATCGTGCGCGCCGCTGACCTCGCGATAAGCTGCTGTGGCACCGCGACCCTGGAGGCCACCGCCGCGGGCTGCCCGATGGTCGTGGTCTATCGCGGCACGGCCCTTATGCGGCTGGAGTATCTGCTGCGCCCGCCGAAGCTGGAGCACGTTGCGATGCCCAACATCATAGCCGAGCGCCGGGTCGTGCCCGAGCTGCTGGACCGGGAGGCGACGCCGGCGGCCGTCGCTGAGGCGGCGCTGAGCCTGCTGGGCGATCCGGACCGCCTGGCGCAGACCCGGCGGGAGCTGCTGGAGGTGAGGGGTACTCTGGGGCCGCCGGAGGTGTCGGGACGTGTCGCGGAGATCGCCCTGGAGATGACAGGGATCCGACATCAGACCTCGGACATCGGACCTCGGACCAACGGCTGATGCCCGGGGGCCACGGCAGGGCCAGGTGTTACTGGTCCGATGTCCGAAGTCCGATCTGGGTTGTCGGGGAACACCTATGACCGGCTCCGCTGAAGCTGGCAATCGCAACAACGTAGCCGCGCAACTGTCCATCACCGCGGCTCACAATAGCACGGGGATGGTCAGGCTGTGGGCGTACGCGCGGGCCTTCCTGGTGCGCAGGCGAACCTTCCTGGGAATGGTAGTGGCTTTCGCGCTGCTGCTCGTGGCTGATCCCAGGCTGCCCTCACTTGTCGCGGGCGCAGTCCTGATGGCCGGCGCGCACACATTGCGGCTGGTCTCCTCGGGCTACCTGAACAAGGACGAGGCGCTCGTGACCCGGGGGCCTTTCGCGTGGTGCCGCAATCCGCTCTACCTGGGCAACTTCCTGGTGTCGGTCGGCTTTGTGGCGATGTCCGGGCAGTGGGCGGCCCTTCCGCTTGTGCTGCTGCTGTGCACAGCGACACAGGTGCCGACGGTGACATGTGAGGAGCAGTTCCTGAGGGAGAAGTTCGGGCAGCGATTCGAGCAGTACTGCCGACGCGTGCCACGATGGTTGCCGCGCATCCCGCGCCGGCCAGATGAGAGCAATGAGCTGCAGGCCCAGGAGCCCGGCTTCAGTTGGGCGCGCGTGCTGAGCAACCAGGAGCATCTGAACATCATCTCCGCCTGGCTGATGGCAGCGATGTTTATCGTCGAGATGGTGAAGTAGGCTTATGCGGGACCTCTGGTACCTGAGGATGTATCTGCGGCCGTACTGGAAGGCCCTGGTTCTGGCCCTGCTGGTGATGGGCATCTCCGGGGGGCTGTCGGCGCTGGCGCTGGCCCGGACCCAGCCGGTCTTCGAGGGGGTGCTGGGCGAGTTCGAGACCCTCCCGGACGCCGAGGCCCGGGCGCGGATGGATGACCTGGTGGGTGCCTGCCTGCAACTGTTCGTGATTCTGGTCGTCGCCGCTTTCGCGGATGGCGCCGCGATCTACCTGGGGGAGTACGTGGGCCAGCACCTCCTGGTCGAGCTGCGCCAGGGCTTGTTCAATCACCTCCAGACCCTGTCAATGAGCTTCTACGACGCCCGACGCTCCGGCGAGCTGATCTCGCGCGTCAACAACGACACCGGCATCCTTCAGCGCTCCCTGGGGCCCAACCTCGCCTGGCTGGTGGTCTGCCCGATAGCCGGCAGCGCCATGATGGCCAAGATGATAATGCTGTCCTGGCGGCTGACGCTGGGGTTGGCCATCATCATCCCCGGCGTGACGCTGGTCACCGTGAGGATCGGCGCCCGCATCCGGACTCTCTCCCGTCAGGTGCAGGAGAGGCTCGAGGACCTGACCACCGTGCTGCACGAGGCCATCGCCGCCGTGCGCGTGATCAAAACCTTCGGGATGCAGCGCGAGACCACCGAGCGCTTCGATCGGGACAACAGGCGAGTTCTGGCCACAGAGATGGCAGCAGCGCTCACCCGCGCCATGAACTCGCCGGTAGTTGGCATCCTGGTCGGCCTGGGAGTCGTCGGCATCCTCCTGCTGGGCGCCACGGAGATCCGAACGACGCCCTTAACCGGTGGCGGGCTGATGACGTTCGTCATACTGCTTCAGGGCGTCGCGAGCCAGGTCAACCGGCTGGCCCGGGTCAATCTTTCCCTCCAGCGGGCGGCTGCCGCGGCCACGCGACACCGCGAGCTGCTGGACCACCACCAGAGGCTGTCGGTGGTCGAGAACCCGATCGAGCCGGAGCGGGTGGAGGGGCGCATCACCTTCGAGCACGTGTCCTTCGGCTACCAGGGTCGGTCGGCCGCGCTTGATGACGTAAGCCTCAACGTAGCGCCGGGGGAGGTCCTCGCGCTGGCGGGGCCCAGCGGCGCTGGTAAGACCACGGTGGCTAACCTCATCCCGCGCCTGTACGACCCGGAGCAGGGCCGCGTGCTGCTTGACGGGGTGGACGTGCGGGAGATGGACCCGCAGACGCTGCGCAGCCATATGAGTCTGGTGCCGCAGGAGACGCTGCTCTTCGCCACCAGCGTGAGGGAGAACATCGGCTACGGGCGTCCAGGGGCCACGTACGAGGAGATCATCGAGGCCGCCAAGACCGCCAATGCCCACGATTTCATCATGCAGCTTCCCCAGGGCTACGATACCCAGGTTGGTGAGCGTGGCGCCCAGCTCTCGGGCGGGCAGCGTCAGCGCATCGCCATCGCCCGAGCTGTGCTGCGTCAGCCCGCGATCATCATCCTCGACGAGGCGACCTCCGCCCTGGACCGAGAGAGCGAAAGAGCCGTGCACGAGGCGCTGCTGGAAGTGCTGCTCGGCAGGACCGCCATCATCATCGCACACCGTCTCTCCACGATTCGCAACGCTGATCGCATCGTCGTGCTGGATCACGGACGCATTGCCGACACCGGCACGCACGACAAGCTGATGGCCCGGAGCGGCCTCTACGCGCGCTTGCACCAGGCGTGGGAACAGGAGGCCTCTCTCGAGCCGCGTGATCGAGATCTGAGCGAGACCCAATGAAAGCCAACGAGGGCGCACAATCGCGAGGCCGCTTGAGCCTCACCTGGGTGGTCTACAACGCCATCGGCGTCGTGCTGCTGCCGCTGGTACTGCTGTATATGTTCTGGCGCCTGGTTTTCCGCAGCAAGTCACTGGTGGGGCTCAGCGAGCGCCTGGGCGCCGTGGCGCACCGGCTGACGCCTTTGCAGGGGACGCAGGACCCGATCGTCTGGATACACGCGGTTTCCGTGGGCGAGGTGGCGGCGGTCGAGCCGATCCTCCAGCAGATACGCCTGGCGGAGCCGATAGCGCGCATCGTCGTGTCCACTACCACGCCGACCGGGCGAGAGATGGTACGGAGCCGTCACCTCGACCCGGATGCGCTCATCTACTTCCCCTTCGATCTGCCGCTGGTGGTGGCACGCGTGCTGGATGCGGTGCGCCCGGACGTGCTCGTGCTAGTCGAGACGGAGCTGTGGCCCAACCTGCTGGAGGCCGCGCGCCGGCGAGGCGTGCGCGTGGCGCTGGTCAACGGCCGCGTATCGGACCGCTCCTACCGCTGGGCGAAGCTGTTCCGGCCGCTCTACCGCTGGAGCCTGAGCAACATCGAGGTAATGTGCGTGCAGTCGCAGGTTGACGCCGACCGGCTCGCGGACCTGGGCGCGGAGGCTTCGCGCGTCATAGTGACCGGCAACTCGAAGTTCGACGAGGCCTTCCCGACGGTCGCGGAGGCGGAGGCCGCCAAGGTCCGCCAGGACTTCGGCTTCTCCCAGGACGCCCCCGTCCTCGTCGCCGGCAGCACCCACGAGGGCGAGGAGGACATCGTCCTGGAGGCCTTCACGCGCCTGCGTGTGAAGCAGGCCGACCTGCAACTGGTGATAGCGCCCAGGCATCCCGAGCGGGGCGGACGCGTGGAGCAACTGATCCACGAGCACGGGTACCAGGCCTACCGCCGCAGCCGGGCCCTGGAGGCCGGCGGCCAGGACCCACTCACCCCGGAGCCTGAGAACGACGCCCAGGTGTGCGTCGCAGTGCTCGACACCATCGGGGAGCTGGCACGCGTCTTCACCATCGCCACTGTCACCTTCATGGGCAACAGCCTGGTGCCCGGCGGCGGCCACAATATCCTGCAGCCGATCGCCCAAGGCAAGGCAGCGCTCTTCGGCCCGCACATGGCGAACTTCCGGGATATCGCGGCCATCGCCATCCGCGAGGGCGTGGGCATCCAGGTGGCGGGCATGGATGACCTCGCGCGAGAGACGCAGCGCCTCCTCAACTCCGAGGGCGATCTGGAGCTTGTGGCCGCGCGCGGGCGGCGCCTGATAGAGAAGTACGCGGGCGCATCCGCCCGTTGCGCCGAGCGCGTTGTCGCAATGTTGTAACGGCGGGCAATGGGCAATGCGGAACGACAAACGGCAAGGGCTAACGGCAACGGCTGACGGCCTGGAAGACCGCTGGCGGCGGGCCGTCGGAGGGGACGCATCCGGCCTGGAGGCCAGGGCCGTCAGGGCGCTGTTGAGCGTGGCGAGCGGCGCCTACCTGCTGGGCCTGAAGGTCAACCTGGCGCTGTATGATACGCGCCTGATGCCCCGCCGCAAGCCTGTGCTACCGACGGTGAGCGTCGGCAACATCACCCTGGGCGGCACCGGCAAGACCACCACCACCCGGCACCTGGCACGCCGACTGCTCCAGGAGGGCGTGATCCCGGGGATCGTGCTGCGCGGGCACAAGCGCAAGCGGGGACCGGCGAGCTTACTGGTGTCCGACGGGGAGCTAAGCCCGGCGTCCGTGGCCGAGGCTGGCCTGCCCGCTAACCTGTCCCCCCTGGCCCTGGCGAAGGGGGATACTCTGGCGAAGGCGGGCGACGAGGCCCTTATGCTGGCGCGGACCACGCCGGGCTGTGCGCTCGCCCTGGGCAAGCGCCGCGAGGCGGTGCTCAGGTTGCTAGCGCAAGCCACACACGCGCAGGTGGCAGTGCTCGACGATGGCTTTCAGTACTTCCGCATGCAGCGGACGTGGGACCTGGTTCTGCTGGACGTGACCTTTGACCTGGCCAGGGCACGGGTCTTTCCAGCCGGCTATCTGCGCGAGCCGATGTCGCACTTGAGCCGCGCCACACACCTACTGCTGACGCACACCAACCTTGCGCCCCGCACGGAGATCGAGACGACCGTGGAGATCGCGCGCCGACATAACCCGGTGGCCCCGATTATGCACTCGCGTCACGTCTGCACGGGCCTCTACCGCCTCGACCAGCCCGCCTCCAGCATAGCCCCCGACGAGCTGGACGGGCTGTCGGTGCTGGCGGTCTCAGCCGTCGGGAATCCGGGCTCGTTCGCCGCAACGCTGCTGGGGCTGCGGGCGAGGGTGGCCGAACAGGTGACCTTTCCCGATCACCACCATTACGTCGCCTCAGACTGGCGGCACGTGCGGGAGGCGGCGCGGGTCCATTCGCCCGACTGCGTGGTCGTTACCGAGAAGGACGCCGTCAAGTTGCCGCCGGTGCCCACCGACCTGCCCCCGATCCTGGTGCTCGTCGTGGACCTGGAGATAACGCGTGGTGAGGCAGAATGGGAGGCGCTTGTCGCCTCAGTGAAGAGTGTCTGCGATGAGGACGCGGCTGCCCAGGAAGATTGAGTACGACCTGTTGCGCCGGGTGGCGCGCGGGTTCGCAGGCCTTGCCCGGCGCTTGCCCCTGCGCTGGGTGCATCGGCTCGGTAATGCCAGCGGACGGATCGTCTACGCCTTGACGCCCAGGAGACAGCGGCGGGCCGACCGAAACCTGGTCGCGATCTTCGGCGAGCGCTTCGACGCCAGGCAGCGCAAGCGCATCCGTCTGCGATCAACCCAGAACGTGGCGAAGACAATGCTGGAGCTGCTGCGTCTACCGGTGATGTCAGACGCTGAGTGGGAGCGGCAGATAACCGTGCGAGGGCGCGAGCACGTGGACAAGGTGTTTGCCGAGGGCCGCGGCGCTGTCCTTGTGACCGCTCACTTCGGCAACTGGGAGCTGGTCGCGGCCACGTGCGCGCGGTTGGGCTGGGTCGGCAAGGTCATTGCCCGCGACGCCAACGATCCGGCGACCGCGGACATCATCAACTCCGCGCGCAACAGCGTTGGCGTCCAGGTCCTCGCCCGCGAGAAGATCCGAGAGATGCTGCGCACGCTCAGGAAGCCCAACTTCCTGGGCATCCTCCCCGACCAGCACGCACTCTCCGGCGGCATCTGGGTGGACTTCCTGGGGCGCCCGGCCTCGACCTTTACGGGACCGGCGACGCTGGCGCGCAGCACCGGCGCGGCGATAATCCCCTGCTTCGGCAGACGCCGCCCCGACGAGACGATTGACGTCTACTTCCTGCCGCCGCTCGATCTTACGCGCAGCGAAGACCGTGAGGCCGACGTCCGCGCGGGGACGGAGGTGCTCAATGAAGTCCTCGGCAACGAGATCCGCAAGCACCCCGAGCAGTGGCTGTGGCTGCACAACCGATGGCGAACGGCGGAGCCCGGAGGCGAGAGGCTGGAGGCTGGAAACAGCTAACGGCAGGCAATGCGCAACTTGTCCCCCGTAGCCTTGGCGAAGGCGGGCCTGACTCCGTTCACCCTCAGGGAGGTGACTGACGAGTCGGGCTGGAAAGCCCGACTTACGGAGGGCAATACCTCGTGCGTTCCGAACCCATCATCTACCCATCCCGCCGAGGCGGGATTGCGCTCCGGTCGCAGGGCGACTTGTCCGCCGAAGCCTTGGCGACGGCGGAAGCCCTGCGCTGGGGAAAACGGACTGGCATCCAGCATCCAACATCCGCCGTAGGGAGAGACGGCGTGCGCCCGGCCCTCACCCAGTTGCTCAATGAGGTCGTCAACACCCGCACGAAGCTGAACGTGCTCCAGTACTTCCGCGGCAATCCCCGTGCACTGGAGACGGCCGGCAGCATGAGCGGACGCCTGCATCGGCCACCGGAGGGCCTGGACGTGGCGATGGACCAGTTGGCAAGGGCCGGCGCGTTCAGGACCGCGCGCTCGGGGGCCGCCCGCGAGAGAGTCTATGCCTACGCGCCCACCGAGCAGATGCGCGAGAGGCTCAAGCTCCTGTGGGCGGCCCTGGATGGACCGAACCGCGACGAGTTCATGCAGCAACTGATCCAGCGAGAGGGCGAGGTCCGCTGGCAGGAGGTTGCCGATCTACGCCGCCTCGATGACCTCAAGGGCCGCTTTGTGTCGCTGGTCTCTCACAAGCTGCGCACGCCCTTGACCGTGCTCAAGGGCCTCCTGGACACGCTGGTGCTCGAGCCCGAGATGCCCACGGAACGACGCGCGAGGCTGGTGGGGCTCGCCCACAAGCATTGCGATGACCTCATCGGGCTCATCGAGAGCCTGCTGACCCTGGCGGGGATGCAGCGCACCGCTGCGCTGGAGCTGGAGCTGGCGCCCGTCCCGCTCGACGAGGTCCTTGAAGAGGCGGCCGACCGCGCCCGCCTGCGAGCCGAGGGCCACGAGATACTGGTCGAGCTGAGCGGCATCCCGCCTCAGACGGTTATGGACCGCGACAAGATAGACACCATCCTGGACGACCTGCTCGACAACGCTGTCAAGTTCTCGCCCTCCGGAGGGCGAGTCACTCTCTCGGCCCGCGAGAGCCAGGACCACGTGGAGCTGACCGTTGACGACGAGGGCATCGGCCTGCCGGCGGCGGAGATTGACCGCGTGTTCGAGCGCTTCTACCAGTTCCGCGCCGAGGGCGAGGCCTCGATTACGGGCGCCGGGCTGGGCTTGTTCCTGGCACGCGAGGTCATCAACGCCCACGGCGGCCGCATCTGGATCGAGCACAAGAGCACACCCGGGTTGAGGGTCCGCCTCAGCTTGCCCGTCGGCGGCCCGGCGGCTGCCAGGGGGCATACCAACGAGCAAACGGCGGGCAATTGACGGACATCGCACACCGGACATCGGACACCACCACATAGGAGGGTGACGCTGCGATGAAGCTCTCGCCCATCTGGTTACTGGCTCTCTGTTCGTGCACCATCGCCGCAGCAGCCCCGTGTACGCTGGTTCGCGAGGGGAACTGCAGGTACGCGCTCGTGCTTCCCGACCAGCCGGCCCAGTTCGAGGAGCGGGCCGCACTCGAACTCAACCACTACCTGGCCAAGATGTGCGGTGCCAACGTGCTGATCCAGCCGGAGGAGCCACGCGTGATGGTGGAGATCGGCCAGGCCGCGCAGAGCGATGACCTGCGCCAGCGCGCCGCGGCCGACGAGGACGGCTTCTTCATCGAGGTGACGAAACGCACCGTCCGCCTGGGCGGCACGACGCCGAAGGCGACGCTGTTTGCCGTCTACGCGCTGCTCGAGCGGCTCGGCTGCCGCTGGTTTATGCCTGGCGAGCTCGGCGAGGTGGTCCCCCGCATCGAGACCATCCGCATCGAGCCGATGAGCCTGGTGGAGCTGCCGGACTTCAAGAGCCGCCAGCTTCTCTCGTTGCCCGAGGGCAGCGAGGACTGGGCGCTCAAGATGAAGCTGGGCGGCCCCTCCTGCCCCGGCGCCTGGCGCCTCACCCAGCTCGTGCCACCGGCGCAGTACTTCCAGGCCAACCCCGAGTACTTCGCACTTGTTGACGGTCAGCGCACGAGCACGCAGCTCTGCACCTCCAACCCGAAGGTCATCGAGATCGCCGCTGCGAGTATCATCGCCCAGCACGAGGCCAACCCAAGCCAGACCTGGTTCGGCATCCGGCCCGACGAGGGTGCCTTCTGCCAGTGCGAGAGCTGCCGCGCGCTCGACGCGGGCGACCGCGACCCCTTCACCGGCCAGGTCTCCGTCAGCGACCGCCTCGTGAGCTTCGCCAACGCCGTCGCGGGCAGGGCCCACGAGCGATACCCGGAGATCAGGCTCGCCCTGCACACGGAGATGCCGCCGCCCAGGCGCGTCCAACCCGACCCCGGCGTCATCCCCACGCTCACCTCCGGGGGCCTGTGCGGCCTGCACGGGGTGGAGAACCCGGTCTGCCCGGAGAGCAACTACCGGGCCCGCCTGATCACCGAGTGGTGCAACCTCTGCCCGCAGGTCTATCGCGCCGGCTCCAGCTATAACTTGGGCGGGCCTGGCCTGCCGGTCAACTTCACCAGCCGCTGGGCGGATGAGATAGCTCTGTGCAAGCGCGCCGGCATCACCGGCTTCGACATCCAGACCGAGGCCTCCTGGGCCACCCACGGGCCCCTGCACTACGTGATGGCGAGCCTGATGTGGGACGCCGACCAGGACCTCGAGGCGCTGCTGGACGACTACTGCCACAAGCTCTACGGGCCGGCGGCGGTGCCTATGCAGAGGTACTGGTCCCTGCTCGACGAGGTGCGCCGCGAGGGTGCGTATCATACCGGCAATGCGGTCAACATCCCGGACCTCTATCCGCCGGGTCTGACCAAGGGTCTCGGCAAGCTGATGACGGCCGCCTTCAAGCTGGCTGGGACCGAACCGTACCGCGAGCGCGTCCGCGTCGCCTGGGAGGGCTTCCGCTACCTGATCGCCTTCTTACACATGCGCGCCTACTCCGAGGCCTTTGACTGGCTTCGGGCCATCGCCCAACTGGCCCAGATGGCGGAGGTTGCGCAGGGGATGCTCGACTACAAGCCCCAGCTCATCCACCGCGGCGGCCTGGACCGGCTCAACAGGTACTGGGGGAAGGCCGTCCAGCAGGGCGCGGAGCGCGTCAGCGAGGGCAATATGATGCTTCACCCCTTCCCGGATGAGTGGCGCGCCGCCCTTGACCCCCGTGATCTGGGCGAGGACCTCTTGTACTACTCCCCGCAGGTGGACGCCAGCTCCTGGCAGAGGCTCAAGACCTTCTCCGCGAGCTGGAGCGACCAGGGGCTGCGCTACTACCGGGGTGTGATGTGGTATCGCCAGGAGGTGTTCGCGCACCCGACCTGGCAGGGGCGCGACCTGATGCTGTGGTTCGGCGCGGTTGACGAGACGGCAAAGGTCTGGGTCAACGGCGAGTTCATCGGCGAGTCGGAGGGCGACGCCTGGGAGCCCTTCGAGGTGGACATCACCCACGCGGTCCGCCTCGGCCAGCCCAACCTTATCTGCGTGAAGGCCACGAACGTGCGCACGGACGAGTTGGGCACGGGCGGCATTCACAAGCCAGTGATGATCTGGTCGCCAGCTCCCCAGCCCGAGCCGGCGCCGGGCGAGGGGGATTGACCGCCATTCGTCTCCACATACTGACTTCCGACGACCGACATCCGACCACGTCAACGGCTCAAGCGTAGAGGTCGTTCGTCGTCAGTCGGACCTCGGTTGTCTCATGTTGGTTGTGGCAGTCAAGGGACGGATTCCTGTGCGCAGGCTGCGCGCCAATGTGCTCGATCCCATCGCCCGGTTCTTCCGCGAAAGGAGCCGTAGCGAAACCTCCAGGTGCAGGGCTCGCCTGGCGCCTTTCTGCGAGGGCTACGGCGTTGACCTGGGCTACGGCGGCGACCCCATCACGCCCCACGCCATTCGCGTGGATATGCCCATCCCGTACACGCGCTTCGGCGATGACCCCGTGCAGGTTGGGGGCGACGCCGCCAACCTGCACTGGTTCACAGACGCCACGCTGGACTTCGTGTACTCTTCCCACCTCCTGGAGGACTTCGAGGATACTGAGGCGGTGCTGCGGGAGTGGCTGCGGGTGCTCAAGCCGGGCGGCAGGCTGATACTGTTCTGCCCCGACGAGCAGGCCTACCGCGCGCACTGCGATCGCACCGGCCAGCCCTACAATGAGGGCCACAAGCACCCCGATTTCTCCCTGGAGTTCGTGAAGGCGATCCTCGCGAGCATCGGGAACGTGGACATCATCCACGAGTGCCCGCTGATTGACGACTACTCCTGGGAGCTGGTGTGCGTCAAGCGAGCCGACTGAAGCCCATCCGACGCACGATCCCTACGGGTCGCCGCCAAGCCAGGAAGGTTGACAAGGGCGCCCCGGCATTGTACCATTCCCGGTAGCGGCTGAGACACCGCCGGAGGCAACTTGAAGAAGCACGAACTGCCCTCGAAGATCGGTCGCCCGCTCAGACTCGCCTGTCTGGCGGGCTTCGTCTTGGCGACGGTGGCCGCATGGGCCTCGCCCGGCTACGCGCCGGAGACAGGCTGCTACCTGGGCGCCTACATCCGCCTCGATGAGGTCGTCAAGGGCGACGTGGACGCCTTCGAGAAGCTGGTCGCGAAGAAGCACGCGACCTACTTCCGCTACGTTGGCTACGGCGCGCCCTTCCCGTTCCGCTGGGTCCAGAGCCTGCACCAGCGGGGAGCCGTCCCTCACATCGCCTGGGAGCCCAATGACGGTCTCGGCCCGGTCAGAGACGACGAATACCTGCGCGGATGGGCCGAGGCAGCCGCGCACTCAGGTGGACCGATCTTCCTGCGCTACGCCTCGGAGATGAACGGCACCTGGCAGGCGTACTCGGGAGACCCCCACCATTACATCGCCAAGTGGCAGCTCGTCTGCCGGGTCATGCGCGAGGTGGCCCCGAATGTGGCGATGATCTGGTGCCCCTTCGCCACGCCCAGAGCCACCATCACCCAGTACTATCCCGGCGACGGGTGGGTTGACTGGGTCGGGGTGAACATCTACAGCGTCCACCACTACGACGGGCAGCTCGATATGCCCGCCAACGACGACCCGCGCGAGCTGCTCCGGTACGTGTACGACCTCTACGCGGACCGCAAGCCCATCGCCATCTGCGAGTACGCCGCGACCCACTACTGCGCGGCCTGCGGGCGCGATGTCACCGACCTCGGCCTCCGGCAGATGACCCGGCTGTACAAGTCGCTGCCCACCGACTTCCCCCAGGTGAAGATGATCAACTGGTTCTGCGTGGACGCCGCGCGCAATGGCCTGGCGCATAACGACTACTCGATCACCAGCTCCGAGCGGATGCTCCAGCGCTACCGGGATCTGACCTCCGGTCCGTACTTCCTCGGCGAGGTCACGGGCACTCCCCCGACCCTGGCCAGCCTGCCGCCTGGGGGAAGTAATGGACAGTCACCTCAGGTGACTGTCCCCATCCACGAGGAGCCGCCGGTGACCGAGTATCCACTCGCCCTGGCGCAGCTTGGACCGGTCGCGCCCGGGGACCTGGACGTGGCGATATCCGGCGCGCTGCCGCATCGCGTCACCGGGCGGGTGGAGATCCTCGCCGAACCCGGGACCGACCTGGACGTGCGGACGATGATGTTCTACATTGACGACAGGTTCCAGGCCGTGACCAACGTGGTGCCCTACCGCTGCCAGTGGAACGCCTCCTACGTGCCAGCCGGGCCGCACACCATCAAGGTCGTCGCCCTCGACGCAAGCAACAACACCGCCGCTGTAAAAACTGTGTCTGTCGTCGTCGTAGTGGGCCAGTGACGGCGGGTTGACAAGGGCGGGCGGCCTGTGACATACTCTTGACCACGGCCAATCGGAGGGCCTTTTCCAGCCGAGGGCTTTGCCTCCGCCCGGAGCGCAAGCGCTCCGCTGGAGAAGGAGGTTGCTGTGGTCACCTGCTGTGAGGGTGCTGTGGTGGCCCCATTGCCTATTGCCCATTCCCCATTGCCCGTGATAGAGGGGCCAGCAAATGTCCGCAGTTCGCCTGGTAAGTCTGACCAAGCGCTTCGGCGAGGTGACGGCGACCGATAACGTCAGCCTCGAGGTCGCCGACCGCGAGTTCCTCGTGCTGGTCGGCCCCTCAGGCTGCGGCAAGACCACCTGCCTGCGCATGGTCGCGGGCCTCGAAGAGCCCACCGCCGGCGAGATCTGGATCGGCGACCGCATGGTCAACGACATCTCGCCCAAGGACCGCGACATCGCGATGGTCTTCCAGAACTACGCGCTCTATCCGCATATGAGCGTCTACGACAACATGGCCTTCGGGCTGAAGCTGCGCAAGGTCCCGCGCGAGGAGATTGACGACCGGGTCAGTCAGGCGGCGGAGATGCTGGGCGTGCAGGAGCTGCTCAAGCGACGGCCAGCCCAACTCTCCGGCGGACAGCGCCAGCGCGTGGCGGTGGGACGGGCCATCGTGCGCGAGCCGGCGGTCTTCCTGATGGACGAGCCGCTGTCCAACCTCGATGCCAAGCTCCGCATTCAGACGCGCGCCGAACTGATAAAGCTGCACCGCCGCCTGGGCATCACCACCATCTACGTCACCCACGATCAGGTCGAGGCCATGACCATGGGTGACCGGATAGCGGTGATGCGCGACGGCCTCATCCAGCAGTGCAACACGCCCCTGGGCCTGTTCAATAACCCCGCCAACCGCTTCGTGGCCGGCTTCATCGGCAGCCCGCCGATGAACTTCCTGGAGGCCACGCTCCAGCGTCAGGACGGCGGCCTTTACGTGGAGACTGCTAACTTCCGCGTCCGGCTACCCGAACCGACTGAGGCGCAGGAGGTCGACGAGTACCTGGGGCGACCGGTGACCTTCGGCATCAGGCCGACGGACATCTTCGACACCACGCACCCGGGGCCGGTGGAGGCCTCTCCCGACAACATGATCCAGGTGCAGGTGGAGGTCATCGAGCCGATGGGCGCTCAGTCAGTCCTCTATCTGAGCGCAGGAGAGGAGACGCTGGTGGCGAGCGTGGACAGCGAGACCCCGGCGGTAGAAGACGAGCCCCTCGACGTGATCCTCAATATGACCAAGGCCCACCTCTTTCATCCCGAGACTGAACAGGCAATCATCTAGAACCGAATCTTCTTGACCTCAAACAACGCCAAACTGTGTATCCCTACCAACAAGCTGCTGCAAAGATCGTCAATTCACTGCCCTCGCAGGCACCGCGAGGGCCAGAGCTGCGCTGGTTGCGGGAGTCAATGTCTTGCCCCAGAAGGTGAACCCATCTTGGCCAGCGAAATCAGTATTAGTGAGAGCGTGTTGACACCCAGGGAGGCGCAAATCATGCTACGGCAGACAGTCGTCGGCTTGCTGGTGACCTTCCTCGTACTGAGCGCGTGCCCGGCCTTCTGCCAGGAGGGTGAGGCCGCTGGCCCAGGTATGGTGGCCTGGGACCTGGTGAACCTGGGCTCCTACGCCTGGAAGAACATGAAGCTCAACCTGAATCAGCGAATGGCCCTGCTCAACACACTCGTCGAGATGTACGAGCAGGGCGACCCAGCTACCCGCGAGGAGATGGAGCGCCTCGCCGCCAAGTACGCAGGGACCGTCTGGATGGATGAGGACCAACTGAAGGCCCTCTACAAGAAGGTCAAGGCCTTCTACAAGGGCCATGACCTGAGCAAGAGCGCCATCGAGGGCCTCGCGAGCGCCCCGCTACCTACGGGCATCGCAGAGGTGGACGATGATACCGATTTCATCGCGTGGAATCTGACGCGAGCAGCCGTGCGCGCATACGA
>CBFDBV010000016.1:0-24029 GCA_965603135.1 uncultured bacterium | reverse complement strand
CCGCGCGGGCACTACACCCGCAGCGAGACCCTCAAGCGCTACTTCAAGGGCCTGATGTGGTACGGCCGCCTCAGTATGCTGCTCAAGGGCGGGGAAGACGCGCTCGTCTCCGAGCAGGACGCGAAGATACAGACGCTCCAGGCCTCGCTCATCGCCGGCAGCCTGTACGACCCCGCGAACGCCGAGCTGCTGGAGATCTGGAACCGCGTCTACAGCGTGACCGCGTTCTACGTGGGCCTCGCTGATGACCTGACGCCCTTCGAGTACGGGCAGGCGATCGAGAAGGTGGCGGGGGCTGCCTTCGAGTGGACGGCGCTGGCGAGCGAGGAGACGCTCTTCAAGCTGAAGTCGGAGCTTGCCACCTACCGGGCGCCGAAGATCTACGGCGGCACCGGTGATGTGATGCTGATGCCGCCGTTCTCGCCGGAGCAGCTCGATGAGCTGCTGGCCAGCACGAAGGGCCTGCGGCTGATGGGGCAGCGGTTCGTGCCTGACTCGTATATGATGCAGGAGCTGCTCTTCCCGAAGGCCGGGGCCTTCACGGGGACGGGCAAGCCGTTCACGATGGAGATGACGGATGGCGGGCCGCAGCGCTGCTTCGCGCGCGGTCTGGACGTGATGGCGGTGCTCGGCTCCGAGCGCGCCTACGAGATACTCAAAGCCGAGGGCGACACGGCCTACGAGAAGTACGATGAGCAGCTAGGGAAGCTGCGTGAGAAGTTCGGGGCGCAGACGCCCGCCGAGTGGAACCGCAACCTGTACGGAAGCTGGGTGTACGCGCTTGAGGCGCTGACGACGCCGGCAGGCGAGGGCTATCCGACCTTTATGCAGGGCGGGGCCTACCAGGATCGGGCGCTGTGGGCGGCCCTCTCCTCCTGGGCGCAACTTCGGCATGACACGATCCTCTACGCTAAGCAGCCGTACACGCCCATGGCGGGTGCCGCGCCGCCGGGTGAGGAGCCGCCACCGCCGCCACCGGG
The DNA here is from genome assembly GCA_965603135.1 of uncultured bacterium. Classification (GTDB taxonomy): domain Bacteria; phylum Armatimonadota; class Zipacnadia; order Zipacnadales; family UBA5352; genus CBFDBV01. The sequence continues at coordinate 23,049 of CBFDBV010000016.1, read as the reverse complement.
CTACGTGGAGCCGCTGCCCGAGTTCTACGGGCGGATGCTGGCGCTGGCGCGGATGACACGGGCGGGCCTGGCGGATATGAATGTGCTCGACGAGGCGGGCCTGGCGCGGCTGGAGCGGCTGGAGGAGATCATCGGCAATCTGCTGCGCATCAGCCTCATCGAGCTGCGCAACGAGCCCATCAGCCAGGAGGACGCCGACTACATCAAGTACATCGCCTCTCGGCTTAAGAGGTGCATCGAGGGCATCGAGGAGAACGAGGATAAGACCACCATCATCGCGGACGTGCTCACCGACGGGAACACCCGGCAAGTGCTGGAGGAGGGCGTGGGGTACGTCAAGATGATGATGGTCGCGTACCGGATCCCCGACGGCCGGATCGCGCTGGGCGTTGGGCCCGTGATGTCCTGCTACGAGTTCAAGCACCCGATGGGGGATCGCCTGACCGACGAGAAGTGGCGAGAGATGCTGGGGCAGAGCCCGCCGGAGGCTCCGGGCTGGACGGGCTCGTTCTACGCGGCGCGGCGGTGACGCGGGCCTGGCCCGCGGAAGGATGACAGACCCACCGCCAGCCACCACCGGCGGGGCTAAAGCCCCGCCCTCCGTACGACGCGGCGACGTGAAGGGCGACAGGGCAAACAGGTGCGTTGGCTCAACTCACTCCAGGCACACGCCATGCGTGCATGAATGAGCACCGCGCCTCAGCGCGCGAAGTGCCAGCGCTCCAGCTTCTCGCCGATGGACCAGTACTCCCCGTAGAACGAAAAGACCGGGTCGGTCCGGGTCGGGTCAATGCTGTCGCCGGTGAGAATCGCCTCGTCAATCGAGGCCGCCACCACCTCGCCCATCACCCAGTCGTGATCGCCCAGGTGAGCGACCTCCGCGATCTTGCACTCCAGGCCGACCGGGCACTCCTCGATGAGCGGCGAGGTTATCTGCGTGGCTGCCTCCGGGGTCCAGCCGAGGTCCTCGAACTTGTTGGTGGTGCGCCCGGAGACGCAGCCGCAATAGTCGGCCCCTTCGAGCTGGTCCACGTGCGGGATGTTCACGCCGAAGTCGCCGGTGGCTTGCATCAGCTCGTAAGAGTACTGACGCACGCCGATGGCGATGCCGATGACCAGCGGACGTGCGCAGCAGACGCTGGAGGCGCCGATGGTGATGATGTTGGGCTTGCCCTCCGCGCTGATGCAGCTCACCAGCACCAGCGGCCAGGGGTAGAAATGCCTGACGGTCGGGTTCGCGATCTGTCGCTTTTCCATGCTGTTCCTCCTCTGTACTACCGTGCCGGCAGACGCTCTCGGCGGCCGGCGACGCGACCTCGGCCCTGCTTCGCCGCTCAGTCGGCCTTTTCCTTGAACCGCCTCAGCTCCGACCACTCGAACGCGCCCCAGATGGGGGTGTCCACCGGCCGGGCCGGGTCCAGGCGGAACCACGCGCCTCTCGCCCCCGGCGCCAGCACGTGCACCGACTGTGCCGGCATGTAACCTTGCAGCAGCAGCGCCCTGAGCTGCCCTGCGCCATCCCGCGCCAGGTCCGCCACCAGGACCGTGTGACCCGGACTGCCGCCATGCACGAAGAAGTCGCCGACGCGGATCTCCTCGAACGCCACGCGCTCGCCGTCCTGCGCGAGCGACAACGTCCCGCACCATGCGAAGACCGAGTCGAGGTAGCTCTCGAAGCTCGCGCGCGAGGCATCCGCCTGGGCGGTGTGATGGAACTTGAGGCGATTGCCCTCCAGCCGCGGTCGCATTCCTTGCAACCACTGCGGCCAGGAGATGGTGCCCTCGCCGGTCAGGTTGAAGACTACCTCATCCTCGCGCCCTGCCCAGCGCAGGTACTCCGCCCGGAGGCGCAGGATCACGTCAGCACACTCCTGGTCCTTGCGCACATCAATGCCCACGACCGCGCCCAGCAGGGGCGAGTCGCCGGGCAGGATCACTGCACCCGCGCGCGCGAGCACCGGCGCTCCCGGCGGTTCCAGCGGCAGGTGCCTGAGCCACTGCCCCCAACTGTCGTCCGCCAGCGCCACGCGCGTGAAGCCCTCCGGCTCCGCGAAGCGTGCCACGATCGGCTCGTACTCCTCCGTCGTCTGCACCCACGGGTAGTCTCCCGCCGCGAGTGGGAAGGTGACAGGCTGGTGCTCAGGGGGCGCTTGATTGCCTTCGCCCACGGGCGGCGAGTTGACCGGCTTCGGGCAGCCGGCCAAGGTCAGCAGTACGCCCGGGAGGGAGACGAGCAGGCAATACCTCATGTCAGTGTGCGGGGCGTCTCAGAATGCCACCTGCAAGCGGCCGGAGTGCTCCCGGACGCCGTGTTCGCCCATTTCTATGACGATGCTGACCTCGACCTGCGCGCCGTCGGCTCGCTTGTCGGGCGTCAAGGTAATGCTGTGCGTCTGCCGGCCCGGAAGGTCCAGGATGGTGACGGCGGCGGGTACCGCGGCGAACAGCTCGGGCGCGCGGACACTCGCTCTCAGATCGAGACTGTGATCCACGAGGTTCTCGATGGTGACTTCGAGCTTGCCACCCTCGGTCCTGTGCGCGCTGGCTCGGGCGGGGAACTCCTGGGTGAGCGTGGCCTCCCGCAGCAGCCCCGCCAACTGCTCCGCCGACATCGCCGCGGCGATCAGATAGACCGGACGCCCGGGCGCCAGGTCAACTGCCAGCTTGCCGGCCGCGCCGGTCAGCGCCATGGGGTTGGCGAGCATGTCCGCGGTGGTGATGGCCTTGCCGCCCGGCAGCGTCACGCTCACCAACTCGCGCGGGCACCAGAGCGCGGCCGCCGCGCCCGCCTCGCCGTCCAGTAGCATGCAGGCCACCTGCCCGTCGCCAAGCTCCATCCGGCCCGTGACCTGACGCCCGTCCAGCAGGCGGGCCAGGCCGTTGAGCGCCACCAGGCGCGGGCGCGGGACATAGTTCTCGCGGAACACCGCCCAGCCGTAGGCGGGGCTGGTCTGCGCGCTGAACCAGAAGAACTTCTCGACGCCGGTCGCCAGCGCGGACAGATACGCCTGCACCAGGTTGACGGCGCACCCCTCCTCGCTCTGACCAAGCGCGATGTACCCGATCCCGTCCGCGCCCGTGCCCTGCTCTGAGTGCCAGACGCGCTCGGTTGCCCCGAACTCCTTCACCAGCGTCTCGGTGTCCGCTGCCATGTCCGCCATCTGCTCGAAGGGCCTGCTCAAGCGCGAGTAGGTATGATGGGACAGCACGTCCAGGTACGGCGCGCTGCCGGCCTCAAAGACCTTGCGGATGAAGTCCAGCCCCACGCCGCCGAAGCCGACTACGAGCGCCTCAGGGTCCGCCGCCTTGATGCGCTCGTAGGTCACCTTCAGCAGCTCGGCGTAGTACTCGGGCTCCATCGTGAAGGTGGGCTCGTTCCAGACCTCCCAGGCCTTCACGCGCCCCCGGTAGCGCCGCACGGTGGTCTCGACGAACGTCGCCCACTGATCCAGGTCATAGGGCGGCTGCTGGATGCGCTCGGTCTTCCCCGCCCAATCGTGCTCGTAGCCAGGGTAGTAGCGCAGCAGGATGGGCATTATCTCCATCCCGGCGCGATGGACCGCGTCAAGCTGGCGGTCGTACTCGCTCCAGTCGAACTGCCCGGGCTGCTTCTCGGCCATCCCCCAGCCCCACCAGGCGCGGATCCACTTCACCCCGCAGAGCGAGAGCATTCCGAGGTTGCAGTCGAGGTGCGGCGTCGGCTCGCGCTCCATGTGAGTGTTCATCCCCAGCGGGGAGGCCATCAGGTCGCCGACGCCCTTCATCGGCTCGATGACGTTGAAGAGGCGGGTGGTCTGCTTGAGCGTTTTCTCGCCCTCGCGGATCGTGAAGCTGGCAGCAAACCAGCCGATGCGGTCGGTCGGGATCTCGATCTGCCCGTGGGCGGCGACGCCTGCGCTCACGATCCCGACCTCAAGGACTCGCTCCTGCACGCTGCGGCCCAGCCAGTCGGTGATCTCGCAGGCCAGCGTCAACTGCCGATCGCGCTCGCCGAGGTTCACGACCTCAAGCGGCAGGGAGGCCTGCGTGCCCAACAGGTACGTGCTCTGCGGCGGCAGGTCGGCGATGATGCCGACCGACTGCGCCTGGGACTGCGTGTACTCGGCTCGCTCGCCGCCCGAGAGGCTGACCGCATCTACGTCCAGCGTCACTCCCTGCGGCTTGGCGACTCCCAGGTATGCCGAGGAGGTCGGCCAGTCGGCGGGCACCTCGATCTGAGCCGAGAAGGGCTGCCACTGCTCAGCCACATCGAACGAGTGCGACTTGCCGGGCCGCGACACCTTGCGCCCTACGCCGGTGCAGCGGAGCGTGAGCTTCCCCTTGCAGGGCGCGTCCGCCCGCATCGTGGCCGAGACGGTGTGCACCTTGCCCCGCGCGATGGTCATCGGGTGGGTGATGATCGAGTACCCCCGCTCTTCGGTGGAGCGCAAGAATGCGCGGCCGTGAGGCGCGTCGCCGGTCTCGAGGCGCCACTGAAGCAGGGCGTTCGCCTCATGGTTGGCTCGCCAGGCGTGCATACCGAACTCAAAGCTGGGGTTCGCGACCAGGTTGGTGCCCTCAGGCACCTGGTGCTCGGCCAGCGGATGCAGCGGCTCGAACTCCCGCGCCACCGAGGAGATGCGGACCTCGTCGAGCTTGCCATCGGGCACGGCCCGGGCGGGCTCCCAGGTGTTGCTGCCGATGCGCAGGCGGGTGTCTCCGACGTTCAGACGGCCGTCCGTTATGCCCTGGGGCACCTGCGCGACGTCCAGGCGGCCGTCCACGTAGATGCGAGCCTGCTTGCTGCGCTGATCGTAGGTGATCGCCAGGTGGGTCCAGCTCCCGACGGGCACGGCCCTCGCGCCGTGCACCTGGCGCCACTGCCCGTCAATGCCCAGGTAGGCCTGCACCGTGCCGGAGATGCGCATCATATACTCGTGGTTGCGGCAGATGATATCACCTGTCGCGCGGGTGCGGAACTTGGCCCAACACTCGACCGTCAGGCCCTGGCGGTCGGGGGCGTTCCTCGGCTCGGCGACATCCGCCCAGCCGCGCGCCGCGTCGCAGCTCATCGCGCCGCCGAACCTGCCGAAGCTGGGCAGGGCCTCGTTGACGACTCCGCCCGGCCCGCCTGCGGCATCCTCGACCTCGCCACCCGCCACGTCATCCAGGTGGAAGAGACACAGGGTGTGCTGGTCCGCCTCCAGCGGACGGCTGAGGTCCACCTGCGCCCAGGCCAGCGCAGGTAAACACAGAACTGCAACGAGGAACGAACATACCGCGCGCATTGCTCTGCCTCCTTGGTGCGAGGGCGTCTTCGTGGGAGTATTCGCGAGCACCGGCATATCCCCCTGCGCACAGAGCCTGATGCTGGCAGGTAGGATTCGGGAGGCCCGCAGGGGAAGTGAACATGCGCTGTGTGCGTGAAGCCGTGGACGCCGGGAGTTGCCTGGGCCGATGGAGAGGGACGAGGTCCTCAGGCTGGGAGAAGTGAGCGGCAAGCGCGTGCTTGACGTGGGCGTTGGCCCGCTTGCGCTCATCGCCGCTCGCGACTTCAAGTGCGAGGTCACGACCATTGACACCTCCGCAAGCGCCCTGGAATCGGCCCGCCGAGAAGCCGTGAACGTGGGGCTGGCAGATCACATTCAGTTCGACCAACAGGATGCCGCAGACCTGTCCTATCCAGACGACAGCTTCGAGGTCGCGATCAGCTACGGCGCCCTTCATCATGTCCCCGTGCACAGGCGAGAGAGATTTCTGCGGGAGCTGTTGAGAGTCGCGAGGGAGAGGGTGGTCATAGCCGAATACGCTCGCGCCGCCTTCCAGAGCGTTCATCCCAAGGGCGAGTATGAGGCGGTGGATCTCGCGTGGCTGGAGGAGTACCTGGGAGGTCTTGGGGAGACAGTGAGGCACGAGGGCGAGCGAATGAACGTGTACGTTTGCCGCAAGGCAGCGGGCTAGAACGGCGGGCAATGGGCAATGGGCAACCGCAAACGGCGGAGGCGCTAGGCGAGAGGCGGGAAACGGGGAACGGCATGCACAGGCGGGGGCGCCTGTGCCACGATAACGCCAGAGGGCTTGTGATTGCCCGCCGTGCTACCAGATCTCGTATTCCTGGTAGTGGGGGTTCATCAGGAGGCCCTGGTCCTGAGCCCTGGTGACGGTGATCTGCTCCGCCGTCTGGCGCGCCTGGTCGGCGTCCTGGGCCACGAGGACCATGGTCCAGAGGACGCCCTTGAGCAGCCCCTGCACGCGACCCCCGTAACCGAGCCGGCCTTGCAGCGCCGCCAGCATCCCCTCGCCGCTTCCGTCCGCCGGGTCGGTGACCAGCACATTGACCGCGTAGGCGCCGTCCTCGCTAGCGATCTGCTCACCACGCGTCTCCAGCACCTTCAACTCGTAGACGTGCTTGTTGGGATTGACGAAGAGGTTCGTGCGCTCGGCCAGCTCCTCGCCCAGCTCCAGGGCGGCGTCGGGGTCGTCTACGGCGAGATCCAGGCGATAGTAGTCGGCGCGCCGGAGCTGCTTGAGCGCGTCGGCGTAGCCGAGCCTGCGCCGGAGGGCGTTGGCGGCGGTGAGGGCGGTGACATCGGGTATCTTCAGGCTTACCATCAGCTCGACGGAGACCATCGGGCCACCTCCGTTTGGAAGCGGGATGCGGGAGGCGAGAGGCGGGAAGGCACCGCAACGCTCCATCTTATTGTTATCAGCAACAGATGCCTTTCGCCGTCGGCTTCGCGTCTCCTCCCTGACGAAGCAGGCAGGAGACCAGCCTGTCAATGGGGAATAGGGAATGGGGAACGGGGAATGGGGAACGCCGACGGCAAACGGCGTTAGCAGGCAGGATGCCTGCCCCACTATGACGGCGTGGGCCTGAGACCGCTTCCCCCTTCGCTGAAGCTTCGGGGGACAGGTCGCGGTCTATTGGAAGAGGAGGAACACTATGAGGACGCGTGTCATTCTCACCGTCGCTTTTGCATCGGCTCTGACCGTCGCCGGCTGCGCCGAGCCGCTGGAGCTGGTGCGTGATGAGGAGACGCTGTTCGTCATCTATCACGAGGCCGATGCACCCTCCTCGGTGGCGATGGCCGCAGCCGAGCTGCAAGAGTACATACACCGGGCCACCGGGGCGAAGCTGGCAATCGTCAACGAGCCCGGCGAGCCGATGATCTGCCTGGGGGACAACGCACCCTCGCGCGCCGAGGGCCTGTCAGCCGACGGCATCCCCCTGGAGGGCTTCCGCGTCGTCACCAGGGGGCGGAACCTGTACATCCTGGGCCCCGACACCGCCGACGAGGAACACACGCCCAACGGCGGGACCAGCTCGGGCACGCGCAACGGCGTCTACGCCTTTCTCGAGAAGTCCGTCGGCATCCGCTGGCTGATGCCGGGCGAGCACGGGGACTATGTGCCGAAGACCGCTGACCTGACGGTCCCCGAGACCGACCTGACCGACGACCCGTTCTTCCTGAACCGGCGCGTGCCCTACACTCAGGAGCGCCGACCGGAGGTCAAGCGGTGGTGGGCGCGGCAAAGGCTGGGCTGGAGCCTGTATCTGTCGCACGGGCACAACTGGCGGCGACCCATCCCGGAGAGCCTCTATGACGAGCATCCCGACTGGTTCGCCGAGCGCGGCGGGGTACGCGTGCCGCCGAGCGGCCGCTACAAGCTGTGCACCACCAACCCGGGGCTGATCCGCGCTTTCGCTGACGCGGCTATCGCCGCCTTCGATGCCAACCCGGACCGCACCTGTTACTCCTTATCGCCCTCGGACTCGGCGGGCTGGTGCGAGTGCCCGAACTGCTCCGCTCTCCACGAGGAGGACCCCAACGGCAATCTCTCCGTGACACCGGCGATCCTGACCTTCTACAATGAGGTCGCGAAGCTCGTCGCTGAGAAGTACCCCGAGAAGGTGCTCGCGGGGTACGTCTACGCTGCCTACGTCTTCCCGCCGAAGCAGGCGATCAAGCTGGAGCCGAACGTCTTCCTGGTCTGGGCGCCGAGCTTCGACTACGGGTTCACGCTCTTCCGGCCCGAACTGCAGGAGCAGTGGGAGAGGCTGCTGGGGCAGTGGACAGAGACAACTGAGAACATCGCGTACTACGACCTGCCGGTGAATATCTCCACGGAGGCCGGCGCGCTGAACCCGCCGGGGCTGAAGATCCTCAAGTTCCTCTACCCGCGCCTGAAGGCCGCGAAGATCAAGGGCGTGTATGTCTACGGTATCGGCGCGTGGGGCCGCGCCGCGCCGCTCAACTACCTGCTCGCAAAGCTGGCGTGGGACCCGGAGGCGGATGTCGAGGCGCTCTTCGATGAGTACTGTGAGAAGGCCTACGGAGCGGGCGGGGATGACATCAACGAGATGTACCGGCTGCTCGATGCGGAGGTGGAGCGGCACTTCATTGAGTACCCGGACGCCCGGTATCGGCTGACCACGGATATGATGCGCGACATCTACGCCAAGAACCTGGATGCGATCGAGGGTCTGTACCGCGCGGCGGAGGCGAAGGTGCAGGACCCCGACGCCCGGGCGCGGCTGGAGATGATCGGGAGCAACCTCACCGTCCTGCACTGGAACCTGCGGCAGTTCAAGCTGCTGGAGGAGCCGGAGGCGTCGAGCTTCTATCTGTCCGACGCGGACTTCTTCGAGTTCCTGAAAGCGCACGAGGGGTCGCTCGCCCTCCAGCCGACGAAGGCCGCCGGGAAGCCGTCAAAGGTGAGCGAGAAGCTGATGGTGGCTCCGGTGGGGGATGCGCCGAACGCGGAGGAGGTCCAGCCCTTCCTGCTGCGCGGCGACCAGCACCTCGTGCTCTATCCGCGCGGCGACGGGAACCTCGAGGTCAGCTTCAGCCGCATAACCGCGCGTGGAAAGCTCATCACCTACGTCGTCTACGGGGCCGATGGCGAGCAGGTGACCAGCGGTCTGATGAGCGCGGAGGTGCCCATCGGCCTGGACGCGGCCGGCTCCGCGTACTACCACCTGACGATCGCGGGCGGGAGTGCGTCGTTCCAGGTTGAGGTCACCGAAGGCGCCTGGGCCGCCGACAGCAGGGCGAGCGACCAAGGGCTGCATTTCCTGAGTAAGGTGACGCCCGTGTACTTCGAGGTGCCCGAGGGGACTGACTCGTTCCACCTCTCGCTGGCGGCGACGCCGCCGGGAGAGACGGCCCTCGCCACGCTCCACGCTCCCGACGGTCGGGAGGCCGGGAGCTACGACTGCACCGCGGTCCCCGTGGACCGCAAGGAGATCGCGGTTGGTGCGGGGGATGCCGGCTGGTGGAAGCTGGTCATAGAGGAAGCGGAGACCGGCGTCCTCGACGACGTCTGGGTCAAGGCGGGCGAGGAGCTTTCCGGCTACTTCTCACTAGTTCCGGCCCAGGCCCTTGGCGTAAGAGCCCAATAGTGGCGGTCTCGTGGCGGGGCGCGATGCTTCGCGATTCGGGCCGGCAGCAAGGGGTCTAGAGGGCTGGCTCTGCATGTGGAACTTCAGGATGCCCATGGGGCCTGCTGCCACGTAGACATCGCCGGAGGTATCCACGGCCAAGCGCCCACCTTTAAGCTCGATGCCGTTGTCGCGGCTGGGGCAGCCTACGAAGCTGATGTAGCTGAGGAAGCGGCCCTCGCTGTCGAAGATCTGGATGCGTTCGTTGGCACTGTCTGTCACGTACACGTTGCCGCCCATTATCAAGTTGTCCACGGCGACGTCGAGGGGACGCCAACTCCCACTGGGCGGTGGGCCTGGGAGTTCCCACTGGGTGAGGAGCGCCCCCTGGCTGGTGAACTTCTGGATGTACGACTTGCGGGGTTGCTCACCGCCGGGAGTGGTGGCGACTACGACGTAGACATTGCCATCTGTTGGGTCCACGGCCACGCCGCCAAGCCCGACGTCCAGGCCCGCGAATTCGAAGAGCCACTGGGTGAGGAAATCCCCGTCGCTGGTGAACTTGGTCATGCGGGGGAAGCCCGAGCTGGAGTTCCTGTCTGCCACGTACACAACCTCGCGCATCGGATCCACGGCCAGGTCCACGGGCTCCCACAACCCCACCCCCGGCCCAGGGTCCCAGCTCCACTCCATGATGAAGTTGCCGTCGCTGTCGAACTTCTTGATGCAGGGGGAGTTAAGGCGTTCGTATGCCACGTAGACATAGGGCCACGCTGCGGCCACGTTGCGGTCGCAACGCAGATGCGGCTGGGGAAGGGAGCCCCACTGGGTGAGCAGCTCGCCCTCGGTGGTGAGCTGCCTGATGTAGAGCGGATTGTCGTTTACCACGTACACAAGGTCCGGGAGAAGGGTCGAGACATCCACGGCCACGTCACTCGGACACCAATTGCTGCCTACGCTGCGCCAGGCGCCGGCGAAGACATAGTCACCGCCGCCAGTGACCGTTACGCAAACCTCTGCACGCGCATTGTCGCCGTCCCGCGCCTGCACAATTATCGCGTACACAGTCGTGGCGGTCGGCGAGACTACTGCGGTCCCATTGACCTCTGGGGCGGGGAAGTCGCAGTACACCACCCGGGTGGCGTTGGTCGAAGACCAGGCGAGAGTGGTGCTGTGCCCTTCAATGATATTCGGCGGAGTGGCAGTGAGGGTTACGGTTGGATCCGGCCCCCCTTCGCCGTTACCTCCTCCGCCACCGCATCCTGTCAGGGGCAGGAACACTACGGAGACTAGCAGCACAGCCACGAGTTCATGGCGGCGGATCCCAGCCATCGGACACACCCCGCTCTCATACACCTGAGCTGTACCATCAAGTTCCCGCCGACGGTCGCGGTACCGCCTGCCTTAGCCTCTGCGGGCGGTACGCTCGCCTTTTCGGAGGCGGGGCGGTGGCTAGGGTGTCACCGGCCCGAACTTGATGATCCAGTTGCCGCCGAAGCCCGTTTCTGCCACGTACAGATTGCCGTCTGCATCCACGGCCACGCCCGTGGGAAAGCTAATCTGCCCGGGCGCGCCGGGGTCGCTTGTGCCTGCGAAGGTCAATTGGGTGAGCAACTGGCCCTCGCTGCTGAGTTTGTGGATGCAGTGGCCCTCCTGGTCTGACACGTACACGTTGCCGGCGGCATCCACCGTCACGTCCGGTTGAAAGAATTCGAGGCCCCACTGGGTGAGGAGCTGGCCGCCGCTGGTGAACTTCAGGACCCCGGGGGGCTGCACGTTTGCTCCCTGGCTTACCCCCTCGGTTACCACGTAGACATTGCCGTCTGCGCCCACGTCCAGGGCCACAGGCCACCAAAGGTCGGGGACGCTGCCTGGGCCGCCCCACTGGGTGAGGAGCTGGCCCTCGGTGGTGAACTTCTGGATGCACTGGTTCCAGTCCTCGGCCACGTACACATTGCCCGTGCCATCGACGGCCACGTCCCGAGGACACCAGAACCCGCCCGGGGTCGCTTCGCCGGCCCACTGGCTGAGGAACTGGCCCTCGCTGTCGAACTTCTGGATGCGGCCGTTGCCCTCCCCCTCTGCCACAACATACTCTGCCACGTAGACGGTGCGCAAGTCATCCACGGCCACGCGCCCCGGCTGCGTATAACCGGAAGCGAACGAAAACTGGCCGGGGCCGCTGCCGAAGGAGCCCCACCGGGTGAGGAACTCGCCCTCACTGGTGAACTTCTGGATGCAGGGGCCCCCGGTGTCTACTACGTACACATTGGCGTCTGCATCCAGGGCAACGTCCGCAGGACCCCAACCGTCGCCCTGGCCCGGCTCGCTGCCTTCGGATCCCCAGAGGTCGTCGAAGAGATACTGAGCCGGCTCGCCCCCGCCCCCAGTCACCGTTACGCAGACCCTTTCAGTGATGGTGCCGCCATTACAGCGGACGGTCATCTCGTACGTGGTCGTCGTGGCCGGCGAGACTACTGCGGTGCCATTGACGTCGGTGGCGCCGAAGTTGGAGGAGGCCACCTCGCTGGCGTTGGTCGAAGACCAGCGCAGGGTGGTGCTTTGCCCTTCAGCGAGATTCGTCTCATCGGCGGTGAGGGTTAGGGTTCCCGGCGGGGACCCGTTCCCGTTATCGTCGTCGTCATCCATTAACCCTTCTAAGCCACCGCATCCCGCCAGGGGCAGGAACACTACGGAGACTAGCAGCAAGGCCAAGACCTTGTCACGGCTGATGGCAGCCATTGCATAGACCTCCCTCTCATACTCATGACTGGCTTCTCGCGACCTGTGCAGATTATGCGCTGTCATCATACGAAAGTCAATATATTTCCTTCGCCGGCATCCCTGCGGCTGAAGTAGCGACAGACGGGGCGGGAAGCCGCCGTTGGAGCAGCGTCGGGTGACTGTGCGTCGGAGAGATTGGGTTCATGCTTGCTGCTCGTCGGTGGTAGCTGATGGGGCACTGAGCATCAGGAGGGTGGAGTAACCCTGTGCGGCCCGCGGGGTTGCCGGGTGATGCTGGCAGCGGGAGTGGTGTCGGCGTCTTCGCCTTGGTGGTCTGCGCGCGTGACCATGACGATCATAGCGACATCGTCGCCGAAGAAGCGCGCGAAGTGCCGGGTCACGGCCTCCTCCAGCTCCTGGTCCTTGGCGCGCACGTAGCCTAACCTGCCGGCGAGCGCGAGGGCGGCGAAATTGTCGTCGCGGATCGCGGCGTAGATGTGCTGGATGCCGACCTCGCGCGCCCGTGCCCGGAGGTCCTCGACCAGCCGCCGTGCGACTCCGCGGCGCCGGTAAAGAAGCTGCACCTCGATGCCTGCCCACCAGATGCCCGGGCGGAGGTTCTGCAAGCTGCGAAGGAGCGTAGCACGCCCGACCTTGCGTCTGCCGACGTACCCCTCGAGCACGTAGCCACGCAGGCGGTCGCCGTGCCCATGCAGCAGGCGCGTCGTGCGCAGGCGGTCGCCGAGCGGCGGTATCAGCCACACGATGAGGCGGCCGATGCCGGGCGTCCTCCGCAAAGCCGCCAGCACCGAGATCGCTGCGCCCACGGGCCAGCGCGCCAGGGCCAGCAGCTTCCCCGGGACCTTGCGTGCCCACGAATCCTCCGCCAGGCGCTCGTGCGCGAGCAGTCGCCAGCGAGCCCGGAGGCGGTCCGCCAGCCCGATCGGGAATCTCGATATGCTGTGTCTGGCGCCAGCGCGCTCGAGCGCTATGACGCGGCCGTGCACCGCCTCGCCCTCAAGCGGCGGCTCGAGGTAGCTGCCAGCGGCCGAGCGGAACACCACCAGCCAGCGCCCCCGGCGACGCGCGCCGCCCGCGAACTGATGCACGATCACGTGGTCAGCGCGCTCGTAGAGGGCCGGCTCCCCAACCCGCAGGTCGCCTGCGCCGGCCGGCTCGATCCAGAGTACGTCGCCCGGCAGGAGATAGGGGCTCATGCTGATGCCCTCGACCTGCATACGCACCGTGTTGCCGCGCGAGAGCAGGTCCTTGCACAGTCCCAGGAAGTCGGGGCCCTGGATGAGAAGGCGCGGGGTGTCGGCGTCAGGCTGCACGGGGCATCACTTGGGAGATCCGACATCCGACTACCGACATCCGACTACCGACCACGGCAACGACAAAGGCAGACCGCAGAGACGCAGAGAACGGCAACGTGCGTATCTTCGGCAGACCGACCCCCGGAGCGGCGCCAGGGGTCAGACCCGAGCAGGTAAGTAGTCGCGGACGGCAAGGGCCCAGACCTCGCTACGATCACAACCTCAGCATCTGCAGGTCATGCAACCGGTTCTATGCCAGCGCCTGGTTGATGAAGTCTATCGCGGAGGCGTCCGGGACGAACTTGAGTGCGTAGCAGGGGACCGTCTGGATGATCTCACTAGCAGCGGCCAGAGCCTGGCTGAGGTCCTCGCCCGCGAAATACGGGGGAAAGGAGCGCGCCAGCAACATCGCGCAAGCCGCCACGCCCTCCACGGACTCCAGCTCGTTGCGCTCGCCGTGCTCCAGGAAGAGGATGGCGCGCAGCCGCTCGTCGCTCGGGTCGCACACGCGCAAGGTCCCGTGCCAAGGCGTGCCGTACATCCGGTAGCCGTCGCCGTCGGGCCGGACGCCGATGCGGTCGTCGCTGAGCACCGTAGCTCCCCGGCTCTGCCAGACCTCGCTCAAGGTGCTCTTGCCGGCGCCCGACATCCCCGAGAGCAACAGGCCCTCACCCTCGGCGATGATGCCGGCGGCGTGCAGCCCCAGGCCGCGCTCGCGCACCAGCCGCCAGTAGAGGATCAGCTCCATCCCCGGATACTCGAAGGGCAGGAAGGTGCCCGGTGGGCTGCCCTCAGGGGCGCGCCCCGCCAAGTCGTCCCGCAGGTACATCGTTGCGCGCGTGACCTCGTAGTTGAGCTCAATCACGCGGAAGGGGAGCGGGTCCCGGCGTTGAGATCCGAGCGAGAGCAGGCGCCCGTCGGGCGTCTCATCAAGCCGCCAGGTGACGCACTCGAAGAGGTTGCGCGTCACCTCGAGGTGGGGCAGTTCGCCGACGCGCACCGTCATAAGGAAGTCGGGCTCGGAGGGCTCGCAGAGGAACTTGCGCTCCGCGTCATCCAGATGCGGCAGGAGGTCGTCGCGCTCCCACTCGACGCGGGTAACGATGTCGGCGATTCTCATGTTGACGGAGTGCATACTCAGGTCAGTTCATTCCCGTCCAGGCCCGGGCAGCTTATGTCCGCCAGGCCGATGGCCTTCGCGCGCGCCACCGCGACCCGACAGCCCCACTCGACCGGCAGCGTGGGGTCGCCCGCCTCCAGGGCTCGCCAGGCCAGGCAGGTGGGGCAGAGGGTCCTGATGGGGCAGCGGCCGCAGGGGAAATCGCCCTGGGCCTCCTCCACGAGCACGTGGGGCATCTGCTCGTAGAAGGCTCGCTTGAAGCTGCCGGCGAGGTCGCGCTCGTCGAGCTGCCACCGAGGCAGGCGGTTGACGATGCAGGTCAGCAGGCCGCCTCGCGAGTCAACGGCGAAACTGATGCGGCCGGCATTGCAGTCGTAGATGCGGCGGGATTCCACTCGTGGGTAGCGCTCGAAGCTCTCGCGCCACTGGGGCCGGCGCTCGTCGGTATCGGTGTCCAGCGCCACGGCCGTCTCGGGGTCCAGCCTCTCCCGGAACACACCCGTGGCGCGGTCAAGCCGGGGGTTGACGCCGGTGTCGAAGTGGAAATGCCAGCCGAGCTGCTCGGCGAAGGCGCGCAGATTCGGCAGGTCCTCGTGGTTGCTTTGCAGGGCCATCGTCTTGAGGTGCGCGTTGAGGCCGCGCTCCTTCACTCGGTTGATTCCGGCCATCGCCGCCTCGAATGACCCGGGCACGCGCGAGACGCGCTCGTAAACCTCCGGGGTCGAGCCGTAGAGGCTAATGGAGACGAGCCGTGGTGGCAGCTCGTAGAAGAGGTCGGCGATCTCGTCTGTGAGCAGCGTCGCGTTGGTGAAGACGGCGACGACGAAGCCCCGGCGCTTGGCCGCCTCGTAAACAGCCGGGAAGTCGTCGCGGATCAGCGGCTCGCCGCCGGTGAAGGTCAGCCAGATGCACTGCTCCTCGAACAGCACGTCCAGGAGCCGGAGCAGGAACTGGGTGGACAGGGCGTCCTGCTCGGCGGCGGCATCGCGCGGGGGCACGTAGCAGTGGGCGCAGCGGTTGTTGCAGCGCGAGGTGATCTCGATCATTCCGCCGTAGGGGGCTCTGGGCCCAGCGCGCAGCTTGTCGCTGAAGGCCTGCTGCTCCATCTCGGGGATGTGGGGGCACTGCAATTGGATCACTCTCGCTGGTTCAGGACTAGAGCGGTCTGAAAACCCCCGCGAACGGCATTGGCGGGCCCACCTTCGCTCCTTCGGAGCTACGGCGGACAGGCTGGGAAGCCCGCCCTACGCGAATGATTCGGATCAGGTGCGAGTTACGGCGCCGATCTCTTCGAGCTGGGCGACGAACTCGCGCACGTCGGCCAGCGCCTGCTCCTGCGCCACCTCGAACTCGGCGGCGACAGCGCGGCCGAGCTGCTCCTCGCTGCCGGCCTCCTCCAGCGCCGCCCAGATGAACGCACCCACCTGGTTGAGCGTGAACAGGCTCTCCAGGTCGGCGGCCTGGTGGGTGACGGGCACCAGTATCATCTCGCCGGCCACCTCGCGCGACACGAAATCGGGGTTGGGCTTGAGCATCCGGTCACTCCCCTTTGCCTGGTGTGTGCGCAGGCTGCGAGCTTGCGGTCCTTCGCCTCGCAGGTGCGGGGGACCTCCGCCCGGCCAGCGGGAGGGCCAGCAGACCCGTACGGAGCCAGTCGGTCGGCCCGTCGAGGGCCGCGCACCTGCGCCAGATGCGGCTGATGGTGGAGCGTGGGCGGGAGTTGTCGGCCCACGTCACTCTCACGCGGGCCTCGGCGCGTGGGCTGATGCGCACCTGCGCCGGCACCTCCGCCAGGCCCAGCAGCGCGACCCGCGACAGAACGGCTTTGACGCCGCGTAACGAGCCGATGCGCACGGCCAGCTCGGCGACCAGCGCCCAGTCGGTTCGGCCCAGACGCGCGAGAGCGGCCACGTCCCAGATGGTGCGCAGGTTCCCGGGGGCGGTGTCTCCCACCGCCGCGTGGGCCGCCTGGATGACGATCAACTGCTCGGTGGCGGGCACGCGCGCGGGGCGGTTGAGCTGCTCGTGATGCACGCGCGTGTGCGCGCAGGGAGGCGCGTCCGCCTGGTGGGGGGACAGCCAGGGCCGGCGATGCACCTCGATGACGGTCCCGTCACCGGGGCTGACCAGGGGCGGGCAGTGACACTTGCGCGCATCTTCGGCAGACTCCGCGTCGCGGAGCTTGTATCCACGCTCTTGCAGCAGGCGGTTCGCATCGTTGGCTGCGCGGCCGGGGACCCAGACATCCACGTCGGCAGCCGGGCGAAGCTGGGCGTACGCGGGCATCAAAACCGACAGCGCAGCGCCCTTGATCGCGAAGACCTCGAAGCCGGACGGCTCCAGTGTCTCCAGGACGCCTCCCAGGGCCGAGAGGCGCACGGCCTCCGCTGCCGCGGCGGCGATGGCCATCCGGCGCAGGCGCTCCAGCACCTGCAGGGGGACTTGTGCTTGCAGCTCGCGCGCGGCGAGGGTCGCGTGCAGGGCGGGGGTCACGCCGGCGCGCGGCAGCCGCGCCATCGCGTCCGCCCAGGCGTGGGCGTCGCGCGGGAGCGCGTGCCCGAGTTCACCCTCTGCCGCCACGCCCAGGGTCTCGCGGATGACCGCGACTGCCAGCCGCGCGGTGGGATCGCTGACAACGCGGTACGGGTCAAAGCTCACCGTCCCGGATCCGCTCCCATCTTCCTTAGGTGGGGCTATTGGCCGCCCTCGTCGCCGCCCGCTTCTCGCTCTTCGTCACATAGCCCTCCGGGTCAACCGGCTTGCGCTGCCTCTCCGCTGTGCCCGGCCTCACGCCGAACCTTCACGGGCACAGGTAGAATACGTCCTAGCAAGCCTGACAAGGAAGGAGTTCTCTCACACACGTGGAGTATCTCTTCATAGCGCTGACACTGACGCGACTGGAGGTAGCCGATGAAAGAGCGCAAGCCGTACGAGAAGCCCCAGGTCACGCGAATCCTGGTCCAGCCAGAAGCGAGCCTGATAATCCCCTGCAAGGGCGATCCGCCCTGCGTCGTGCTCTGGGACTTCGGGTCCTGAGTATCTGACCCAACGTCTCGCGCGGCACGGCTGCATCAGGCTCCTCGCCCAACCTGGCTTCGAGCATCCAGCCCGCAAATCACAGTTGCTGCGCACAGCGTGCGACTCGTCGTCCTCCCGCGCGGGGCCGGCATGCAGACCCTCGTCTCAGACGTGACAAGCGAGAGAGGAGGAGAGGCAGTTGAGAGCGCCTCAACCGAGGAGCCTGATGCAGCCGTGCCGCGCGAGACGTTGGCTGGGCTGGTTATGAGCCGAAGTCCAGTAGCCCCTGGCACGCGATATCGTCGAGCTGCTTGCAGTTGTCTAGCAGGCTCTCCTGCGGGCGGATGGGGATTTTGGTGACCTGAGGCTTCTCGTACGGCTTGCGCTCTTCCATAGCAGACCTCCTGCCGCGTCAATACAATCGTCAGCTAGCTAGATTCTACGTGTGCCCAGAAACTCCTTCCTTGTCAGGATTTTTTGTGCTCTACATCTGCTCGTGAAGTCCTTCGTCGAGAGCAAGGACGGCGACGGCTGACGGCTGCGGGGGGTGAGGGCCCGCCTTCGCCAATACTTCGGCGTGCAGGCGGCCCGCCGCCACGCCGAGGCTGTCGCGGATGGTCGCGACTGCCAGCCGCGCGGCGGGATCGGTGACAAGGGCGTACGGGTCGCTCACTGTGCCGGGCTCGCCCTCCTCTTCCTGGGTGACCGGCGTGCGGGCCGGGCGAAGTACCCGGCTGACGGTCAAGACGGGCCGGATGGGGCCCCTGGCGCCTTCCCGCTCACGCGGGAAGACGCCTTCCCCATTCGGCCCCTCCATCGCTTGCCCTGATCCTCCACACAGGCTGCGCTCTGTCTGCCGAGAATCCAAGCTCACACCCGGTGTCAGGCAAGCACCGACTTGATGGGCTGGGGCCGGCCCGTCTCGGCCGAGGCGATCGCCTGCAACGGCATCAAGGTTGCCAGCAAGCCGTCAACATGGTCAATCGGCGCCGGCCGGTCCTCGAGGATCGCCCGGACGAAGGCCCGATTCTCCTCCAACAGCCCGGTCTCCGAGCCCTTGATAACCCTCGGCTCCTGCCCCTTCTCGGCGACGGTCAGGGTGCAGAAGCGGTCAGAGAGCGTGACCGAGATGCCCTCGGCGAAGGCCTGAAGGAAGAACTTGCTGGTCATCGGCGGCTGGCTCGCATCGCCCTGGACCCAACTGCCCGCCACGCCGCCCTCGAAGCGGAAGGTTGCGCACAGGTTGTCGGCGACTCCGGTGCTCGTGTAGTAGTTACCGCCCACCGCGAACACCTCCAGCGGGTCGGCGTTGGCGATGAAGCGCAGGATGTCGCACGAGTGGCAGCCCTGCGATATGACGTTGCCGCCGCCCTTCACGGGATCGTTCGCCCACATCTCGTCTGACCAGCGGTTGTCCATCATCTGCATCGTGACAATGAGGGGATGGGGGATCATCTCGCGCGTCTTGAGCACCAGCTCGTAGTAACGCATCTTGAAGGCGGTCATGAGCTTGATGCCGCTGCGCTCGACGGCCTCGCCGACGGCCCGGCAGTCCTCGACGGTCAGCGCCAGGGGCTTCTCGACGATGATGTGCTTGCCGGCCTCGGCCGCGCGTATGCACAGCTCCGCGTGGCTGTCGTGGTGGGTGCAGACGTAGATCGCCTGCAAGCGCTCGTCCGCGAGCAGCCGCCCAAGGTCGCTGGTGAAGTATTGCCCCTCGCTCTGCTCGCACAACTCCCGGGCGGCGTCCTCGCGCAGGTCGCAGAATGCGCTCATACGAGCGCCTTCGATCTCCGCGAGGGCTTGAGTATGTGCCCGCCCCAGGCTCCCGCAGCCCACCAGCCCGGCCTCAATCATGTATGCGCCCTCCTACGTTTCTCGTGTGTCGCGGGGAGAGGCCGGCCGACTGTGCGCCGCGTACGCGTTGAGGGAGGATTCTGTCCGCCCAAAGCGAAGATCTGCTTCCCCAGGAATGCCACGGGTTCGGGAGATACGCTATGCAGTACGAGGCGCATGTGTACGAATCGCCCAAGCTCGAGGCCGTCCTGGCAGACATTGTCGCTTTCTTCGCGCAGACGCCCTTGCTAGCCCTGAGAGAGCCTGAGGGGTTTCCGGGATCAGGCGCGTACGGCCTCTACTACAGGGGCGGGTTCACGATCTACCGGGGACATCCCCGGACGCGTCCGATCTATGTTGGGAAGGCAGTACCCAGTGGCTGGCGGCAAGGGCGCCAACCAAGGGATACGGATCCCCAGCTTTGCTTGCGCTTGGCGGAACATCTGAGGAGCATCGAACAAGCCGAGAACCTCGACGTAGACGACTTCCGTTGTCGCTTCGTGATAATGCCTGGGCCTGCGACCGACTTGATCGCGTCTGTCGAGAATGCCCTCATACGCCGCTATCAGCCACTCTGGAACTCGGTGATTGATGGGTTCGGTATTCACCACCCCGGAGGTGGCCGCTACGGGCAAGCGCCCTCGGAATGGGACACGCTTCACCCTGGACGGCCTTGGGTCAAGCGATTGACCGGCACACCCCCGGATCATGACAGCCTGGTGGCGGAGGTGCGCCAGCATATTCGGACTCTGCAACAGTCCCCCTAGCCATCGTCACGGCTCGCCGACCGCGAGTGGACTTACGTGACCGAGCGCTGAACTCCGCGGCATCATTCTGCCTTCGTCAACTCAACCGCTGCCTCGTAGAGGCTGACGTCAGCGCGTCCTCGTCGCACACTGGAATTCGTTATGCTATCCCCTACGCGCTTCTCTCGCAGCAAGTGGATGTTCTGGTGCAAGCCAATGCGCTCTCCCATCAGGGCGAGGAACTTGTCGATCTGCACATGGACGCCCTGTACAATGTGGTTCCCCACCACGATGATCGCAATGGCACCCGGCTGAAGTAGCTCGCCAACCAGTTGAATGAAGCGCCAGGAGTCATTGAGATAGCACGTCGCGTAGTTGGCCCAGCCCGGGCCACCGTAGATGCCTTTGTCCGTTCGCTGCTGGCGGATTTCATGCACGATCGCCCTGGCCTCTGGCAAGTCGAATTCCAGGTCAATAGGTGACTGAGCCCGGACGGTTTGCCAGAATTTGCCATAGCTGCTTTCCTCAAGCTGTTTGAGTTCGTCACGTGAGTGGACAAGACCCAGCCAGAACAACTGGGGCCGCGTGTTCCGAACATAGTGGTAGTTGTTGAGGTACGGAGGGGAAGTCACCAGCAGGCTGACGCTCCCTGGCTCGACGAGTCCTTCCTCGATGCACGTGAAAAAGGACTGCTGATGGATTACTCCTCTTCCCCAGCGGTTCCCCCTCGCTCGCTGAACAGAGCGAATGTCGTCGCTCATTTCGGACAGTTTCCTGGCGATGATCTCGCCGACAGAGGCGTTCTCAATCAGCGGCTTACCAGCTCCGGGGCGAGTTCCCAAGCTCGGTTCATAAGTGTAGTTGGAGAAGGAGACCATCGTCGCACCCAGTGCCACCTGGGTGAGGTCTCTCAGTATGGGTTCGTCCAATTCGTCAATGAAATCCAGTGCGGAGAGAACTTGATGAAGTACTGGAGCGGAGAAGAACGGAATGCGAGAGCGGAACATAGGCGGAGGACAGGATCTTGGCTCCCTGCCCTTGTCCAGAGCGTCTGTCATCCAGTTGGAGAAGCGTCGGCCAAGTTCGAGAATGGCGTTGGGGTCCGTCCTCAAAGCTGTTAGCTTGGTGTTCGCAACGAACGCAGCGAAGGGGTTGACCTCGAAACCTACCGTGTTGTGACCCGCAATCACGGCCTCTATGTTTGTGGTGGCAACGCCAGCGAATGGATCGAGAATCACGCCCTCCCTGCCGGGTTCATAACGCTGCATGCAATCACGGACGAATGCGGCCGAGAAGCCGGCAATCCAGTTGACCCACCTATGCACCGGCTCAGCGACGTTCCGGGAGAATGCCGGCGCGGAGAACTGGCTTCTCGCTATGTCGAGCGGAAGGGCGTGCTGCTGGGACTGGTGCATGTGTGTCTATCCCCGATCAGGCTTCGTCATCGGCATCGTGCCGACCAGCGGGGTCTATCGGGAGCGCCAAGGCATCAACGTCTTCCTTGCGGAAGCGCCGCGTGCGTCCGATATTGTATGCAGGCAGCTTGCGCTCAGATACCCATCGGTATACCGTGCTCTCACTCACCTGCAGGTACGCGGCGACCTGCTTCGTAGTCATCCATTCAGGCAATCATCCCGCCTCCCGCGTCCGCAAGCTGCGGCCCCTCCCCCTTGCCGAATCCTTGCTGTTCTCTGGTGTTACTTGCTGGTCCGTGGTACGGCGCTTGTGTGTTGCTCCCATATCATAGCACGGAATAGTATGAGCTGTCAAGAGTGCTTATCGGCTTTTCTGTGCCTGGGGCGCTCAGCGCCACCCCTGCTCGTAGGCGGTCTCGTACATCGCCACCACGTTCTCGGGCGGGCCGACGGCCTGGATATTGTGACAGGGCGCCAGGATATACCCGCCACCCTCCCCGAAGATGCGCAGGTTGTCCACGACCTCCTGCCTGACCTCCGCCACAGAGCCGAAGGGGATCGTGTACTGGTTGTCCATCGCCCCGTGGAAGATCAACCGGTCGCCGAAGTCGGCCTTGAGAGCCTCGCGCTCCATCCCCCCGCAGCGCCACTGCACCGGATTGAGGACGTCAATGCCCGCCTCGATCATATCCGGCAGAATGTCGCGGACCGCACCGTCGCTGTGATGGAAGACGTAAGCGCCCGCGCTGTGCGCCAAGTCCATCATGCGCTTCATGCGCGGCAGCATGAACTCGTGTATCTGGTCGGGTGAGTAGAGCAGGGCCTCCTGGGAGCCGAGGTCCTCGGCCACGTAGGTGATCATCACCTTGCCGGGGATGGCCTCGTAGATGCGCAGCGTGTCCTGGTAGCGCAGCTCGAAGAGCTTGTCCAGGCAGTAGTGAACCATGTCGGGGTGCAGGATGAGGTCCATGCAGCCCTGCTCGCGCCCGCGCAGGTGGAGGTAGTGCAGGAAGGGCTCCGAGCCGCCGCCGCGGATAGGGTCCTCCTCGTGCCCGACGACCTGCTCGGGGATGCCGGAGTGGTCCCACCAGTCGGGCTGCGGCCACTGGTAACTCTCCTCGATCTCGGCGACCGTTTCGTACTGCGCCAGCGGATGGTAGATGCACTCGCTGTATTCGCCGGTGCCGTAGTCAACGCGCCTGGAGCGGCAGCCGAAGATGTCGGCGCCCTCCTCCGGCGCGGGGCCCACATAGCGCGGGCCGACGCTGAAAAGCCGGTCAATGTGCAGGCGCTCGGCGGCGGCGGCCATGTCGGGCACGCCCAGGTAGTCCACCAGCTTCTGCGTGGCCTCGGCGGTGGCCCAGTAATCCGTGGGCACGCGGTCGGGCGTGCGGCGCTCCAGCACCGCCAGCCATCGCTCGCGTGGGGTCATCGTCTCCTTGGGCACCGCAGCAACTCCTCCTCTATCGTGTCGGGCTGGAAGCCCGACCTACGCGTGCGTGGGGCGAGGGGC